>JASBSE010000242.1 GCA_030149115.1 Winogradskyella sp.
AGATATGTCTGATACAATTGAAAAAGTAAAATGCTTAATAATAGGTTCTGGACCTGCGGGCTATACGGCTGCAATATATGCATCTAGAGCAAACATGGAACCGGTTTTATATCAAGGAGAGCAACCAGGAGGTCAATTAACGACTACTAATGATGTTGAAAACTTTCCAGGATATCCTGATGGTATAACAGGGCCTGAAATGATGATGCAATTACAAAAGCAAGCAGAGCGATTTGGTGCAGATGTGCGTCATGGATGGGTAACTAAAGTCGATTTTTCTGGAGATATACATAAAGTATGGGTTAATGATGAAAAGGAAATCCATGCTAAAACAGTGATAATTTCAACAGGTGCTTCTGCAAAATATTTAGGATTACCTTCTGAACAAAAGTATTTACAGCTAGGTGGCGGAGTTTCAGCCTGTGCAGTTTGTGATGGCTTCTTTTATCGAAACCAGGAAGTAGTGATTGTTGGAGCGGGAGACTCCGCTTGTGAAGAAGCACACTACTTATCTAAACTTTGTAAAAAAGTAACAATGTTAGTGCGTCGTGATGAATTTAGAGCTTCTAAAATTATGGCGGAACGCGTGAAGAAAACTGAAAATATAGAAATCTTATATAATACCGAAACAGAAGAGGTGTTAGGGGATGGACAAGTTGTAACTGGCGTTAGGGTTTTCAATAACCAAACCAACGAAAAGCAAGATATACCAGCAACAGGATTCTTTGTAGCTATTGGTCATAAGCCAAACACAGATATTTTTAAAGGTCAGATAGACTTAGACGAAACAGGTTATATTATTAATGCGAAACCAGGAACAAGTAAAACCAATATAGAAGGTGTTTTTGTGAGTGGTGATGCTGCAGACCATGTTTACAGACAGGCTATTACAGCGGCTGGTACAGGTTGTATGGCTGCGTTAGATGCTGAACGTTATTTAGCTGCTAAAGAGGCTGATTTTGAAGTAGCAACTTCTACTTATAATTAACAACTCATTTAATATACATAGAAAAGCCGAAGTCATTGACTTCGGCTTTTTTTATACTCTAATTTAAATATAGTAGGGTATGATTTTTATCATAAAATACTTTGAAGTTTATTAAAACCTTTGTGAAACATTAAAAACCAAAAAAACTATGAACTTTATAATTAAACCGTCGGTATTTTACATTACAACCCTATTTGTTGGTCTGTTTTTCTTTCAAACAGCAACTGCACAAACATATAAGTTAAACAATAGCGCTTCAGAATTAAAAGTAAAAGGAACATCTTCATTACATGATTGGGAGTTAAACACAGAAGAACAGTCAGGAGAAGCAGAAGTTGAAAATTCAGATGACTTAGTAATTAAAACTCTTAGTTTCTCTGTAAAAGCTAAGAGTCTTAAAAGTGGCAAATCTGGAATGGATAAAAACACCTATAAGGCACTTAAAACAGATAAACATAAAACAATAGACTTTAATCTCTCATCTGTTAGCCAAGTTGAAAAAGTTTCAGAAAATCATTTCAAGACTACAGTAAAAGGTGATTTGACAATATCTGGAGTTAAGAAGTCTATTTCGCTTACACTGAATATAAAATTAGAAGGGTCAAAGTTGTTAATAGAGGGAGAAAAATCTCTAAAAATGACAGACTATGGGGTTAAACCTCCAAAGGCATTATTAGGAACAATAAAAACAGGAAATGCTATAACAATAGTTTTTAAATCTGTTTACAATAAACAATCATAAAAATTAACTAAAAAAAATAGTAACCATGAAATCAATTTTAAAATATGCAAGTTTTATTCTTGCGATCACATTTGCAAGTGCTCTATTTGCACAAGAGAAAAGTAAAAGAGACTTAGATAATTACAGACAACCTGACAAAAGAGGTATTAATGTTTTTGAATCACCAAAAGATACGGTTTCTACTTTTGAGGATATAAGGGTAAGAATAGGTGGGTCATCAACATTGCAATTCCAAGCTTTGGATCATGAAAATGGTGTAGACCAAGCTTTAATTGATGGAGGAACCGTACAACCTTTACAAGAAATAGGAAGTAACTTTAATCTAGCTACAGCAAACCTTGATTTAGATGTAACTTTAGCTAAAGGTGTGAGAATGCATTTGAGAACCTATTTATCTTCTCGTCACCACCCAGAACCTTATGTAAAAGGAGGGTATTTCCAAATAGACAATTTAGACTTTATTTCTCCAGGTCTATTGGAAAACGTAATGAAATATACCACTATTAAAGTAGGGCATATGGAAAATAATTATGGTGATGCTCACTTTAGAAGAACTGATAATGCGCAAGCAATTTACAACCCATTTGTAGGAAACTTAATTATGGATTCTTTTACCACTGAAGTGGGTGCTGAGATTTATTACCAACGTGATGGTTTTCTTGGTATGATTGGTTTTTCTAATGGAAAATTGAATCAAGATGTTGAAGTAAATAATGGTAGCAATACTGGAGGAGCAGCTTTTATAGCTAAATTAGGTTACGATAAACAACTTAGTGATGATTTACGTCTTAGATTAACAGGGTCTTTGTACAACACAGGTTATGCTCCTAACGTTTATTTATATACTGCTGATAGATCAGGATCTAGATATTACTCAGTTATGACAACTCCTATGTACTATGACTGGAGAACACAGTCTATGCAAAACACCACAGCTTCAAATACATTTAGAACAGGACGATTTGACCCAGGATTTAGTAATAGAATTACTGCTATAATGTTTAATCCATTTGTTAAGTATGGTGGATTAGAGTTCTTTGGAACATTAGAATTCGCTAATGGTGGAGCTTCAACTGAAGCAGATGACCGTAGCACAACTCAGTTAGCAGGTGAAGTAATCTATCGTTTTGGTAGTACTGAAAATTTCTATATAGGTGGTCGTTACAATACAGTTAGCTCAGAACAATCATTTGGTGATGTTGATATTGATAGAGTACAGCTATCTGCAGGTTATTTCTTGACAAAAAATATATTAGCTAAAGTTGAGTATGTGTCTCAAAGTTATGATGGCTATGCTGAAGATAACGTTCTTTATGATGGTAAATTTAATGGCTTAATGGCAGAAGCTGTTATAAGTTTTTAAAATTAATTAACTTTAGGCCTTTAGTCTGTACAGACTAAAGGCCTTATTTTTAAAATGATGATTAGAACAATTTCATTAGTCGTTTTATTTTTTTTAAACTCAATATTTACCGTGTTTATTGAAAATGATGAGGCGTTTAAAGAGGCTACCATAAATTTTTCTTCTGATAGTTATTTGAAAATCAATGGCAAAACAAATGTAAATACCTTTGGGTGTGCATTTAATATTGATGCGTTTTCAGATGCAATTAAGGTAAACTTTAAAGAGTATGATAGCTCAGTTAAGTTTAGTAATACAACATTAAGACTTTCTAATATAGAGTTTGATTGTGGTGGAAAAGCTATAAACAAAGACTTTAACAAACTACTTAATTCAGAAGAACATCCGGAAATAGTTTTGAATTTAAAAGAGATTTCAAAAACTGAAGAAGATATAAATTCTACCATAGCAACCGTAGAAATTATAATTTGTAAAATCTCTAAAACTTATAAAATTCCAGTTTCTGTAGACAGTAAAAATGGATTGTATGTAAGTGGATTATTACCTATAAATATTAATGATTTTAACCTAAAGGCCCCAAAAAAAATGTTAGGAATGGTAAAAGTCTCTCCAAAAATAGAAATAGAATTCTCTCTTAAGATAAACGAAGTTTAAACATAAAAAACTAACGCTTCTTCTTTTGAAGTTTAGCAGTGTCCTCAAACTTTGCAATGGTGATTGCAGGACTTCCAAAAAGATAAATTTCAGTATCCCCTGATGCAGTAATAGTAATATTATCCATGGTACTAATTGTTAAATCACTATTGCCTTCTAATGTGGCATCTACAGTTTTAACATCGAACTTAGGACTATTAAAATTTGTAGAGTTATCTAATCTAATTACGGAACTATTTGCAGCACCTTCAATTACAGTATCTGATCGTTGATACAAATCAAAATCTGCAACTTTACTATTAATTAATGCATCTAATTTGCTATTATCGCTAAGCTCAATTTTTGTTGAATCTGCAGTAAGATTTAATCGAGTTTTAGATTTACCCGTACTCTTATAATCAAAATTGTTCGCTTTAATATTTAAGTATGCTCTAGAATTGTCACTAGTTATTAAACTAGCATTGTCAAGTTCCATAGAGGTTAAGGATCGTATCTCTCCGTCACCTTTTATTTCTATATTTTTAAGTGCATCTCCGTAATTTACGGTAATATTAAGTTGCTTTTTAGAAGTAATTCGCATTGTTTCGGCAAACGATAAAACTCCATCAACAACATCAAACTGTATAACGTCGTGTAAATTGTCATCTGTTTCTACGTTTACTGATGGTTTACTGTTGTAAACTATTTCTATAGAAAAATCACCATCAACAACTATAGTATGAAAGTCGTCAATATAGGTTTGCTTTATGGTAACATTTCTATCACCTTTAATTTTCTCTTGGGCATTAATTGTAGGTGTTGCAGCCAACATTAAGACCAGAATAAGTAAAACTTTTTTCATTTTTAATCTTTGTTTCGCTATTGATAAGACACGATTCAGGGAAAATGTCACTTTCTTAGCTGTTAAACAAAGATATACAAAAACCGCCCCAAACTCTATAAAGAATTTAAAACGGTTTTCAATTAATTGATTTTTAGTTATTTATATTGTTAAAATGCTTTTGTTGTAAGTGTGTAAATACTATTAATTTGTTCTAACACTTCCAGCAGAACTATCTGATTTTTCAACTTTTTCTGGGTTGCCAGAGTACCTAATATCTCCACCACTGGTTGCTCTAGCGGTAAGTTCTTTTGAAGTGTTTACCGAAATATCAGCTCCACTAGTGGCTTTTACTTTAGACGTTTCTGCTTTAAGGTCAGAGGCTTTAATATCACTTCCACTTGTCGCTTCTGCTATCAGTAATGTTGTAGAACCGCTAAGTCTAATATCGCTACCACTTGTAGAATGACAATTTAGAGTTTCTGTTTTTACATCTAGTGTGATATCTGCTCCACTGGTGCAGTTAAGTTCTAAATCGTTAGCTGTAATTGTGTTTGTAGAATACACATCGCTTCCACTTGTGGCTTTAATTGCAGAAATGTCTGCAACGCTAAGATTGATTTTTTTTGATGCTGCTCTTCTAATATTTTTGGTAGTGTAAATACGAAGCGTTCCATTTTCAACTTCTGTCATAATGAGTTCGTGAAGGTTTTCATCGGCTTCAACACTTAATGATACATCATTACTTTGTGTAATATATAGGTCTAAACCTTGACTCACTTTAATGGATTCAAAGTTATTAGAAATGGAACGTTGTTGAGAAACAACGTGTCTATTTCCATCTACTCCTGGTCCTAAATTCATTGAAAAATTACAGGACAGCATAGCAATACTTAAAATACTGGTAACTACTATTCTTACTAATGTGTTCATGATTTTTTTGATTTTATTTTGATTGATGATTTGTTGAAAATTTAATTTTCAGATTTTTCTTTTGATGTATGATTATAGCTTATAACGCGTTTTAGTTTCCATTCATTCTCCTCAATAATCCATAAATGTGAAAACAAAGCATAGTTGTCTGATTTTTCGTAAGTCATGTTTTCATTGGTAGAAAAGAAGTGTTTTCCATTTTGTAGTGCTCCGTATAGCTCACCGTTGTTGTACATAGGAAAAACTTCTAAGCTCTCCTCAACTAAAAACCGATAGACCTTTTCTGTGTTATTATCACCACAGATCCCGTTTTTCATAATTGAAACGAATTCTTCTTTTGAATTTGTAACACCAGCTTTATCGTGATAAAACTCTAAGTCATCACATATTATTTTTTCACTCTTTTCGATTTCACATTTATTAAATCCTAATTCGAATAAAACACTATCTTTTTCTTTAAGCGTTTTATAAAGGTCAGAGCTATGGTCTACTTGTGCTGTAGCAATACCAGAAACCAAAAGGAATCCGATACTGCTAAGCAAAAGAGATTTGATTGATTGATTTAATTTTGATTGGTTGTTCATTTTTTGATTGATGATTACAGAACAAATGTCTGTGTTATTTTGATTGATTTAAACTTAATATGACCGAACTGTCATTTTCTTAGTATCAGTTGTT
>JASBSE010000254.1 GCA_030149115.1 Winogradskyella sp.
CTTAATTTTAAACCCAAAGGGAATTATACTTCAATTCTTCAGCAAATCACAATAGATAAAGCTTACTTTAAAAATTTATATCACAGTAACCCGAGCAAAGCTTTAGACTCGGTTTCGAGGTATATGTATTCTAAATTATTAAATGATATTGTGCCGCATTGGTATGGAACAGAATGGGATTTTAATGGATATACCAACACACCAAAAAATGGTGAAATAGCTTGTGGTTATTTTGTGTCTACAACTTTGAAACATTTTGGTTTCAACCTTAATCGATATAAAATGGCACAAGCTGCAGGATTGGATGAGGCGAAACTGTTGCAGCCTAGAAATGCGCTTAAAGTCTTTTCAAATCTAACATTTGAAGAGCTTAACCAAAAACTAAATTTGGTTTACAAAGATGGGCTTTACTTTGTGGGTTTAGACAATCACGTTGGTTATGTTTTGTTAAAAGATAAGGTGCCTTATTTTTTACATTCGAGCTATTGTGTAGACCAGGTGATTATTGAGTTGGCAGAAACTTCGCCTTGCTTTAGTTCTAACATCTATGTTTTTGCTGAGATTACAACAAATGCGAGTCTGCTTAAAAAATGGATATTAAATGAAAGGCTTAACATCTAGTTGGGAATTGGTTTTAACATTCTTTCTATCTTTACAAAATCAATAAAATATATACTATGCGATTAATAAAATTACTCTGTTTTTTCGTTGTTTTTCAGGTGTCTGCTCAACAAGGCGGCATGTGGATTCCCTCACTTTTAGAAGGAATGAATGAAGACGAAATGCAAAGCCTTGGTAGTAAATTAACTGCCAAAGACATTTACGATGTTAACAATTCTAGTCTTAAGGACGCTATTGGTCATTTTAATGGTGGCTGTACCAGCGAAGTGATTTCAGATAAAGGTTTGGTGCTAACCAATCATCACTGTGGATTTAGCCAGATTCAGTCGCATTCGTCTTTAGAAAACGATTACATAAAAAATGGATTTTGGGCAATGTCGCTCGAAGAGGAACTGCCAAATGAAGGTTTGTTTATTGAGTTTATAGTAAGTATTCACGATGTTACAGATACAGTTTTAAATGGTGTAAACGATACTATGACCGAGAAGGAGAAACAATCCTTAATCACAAGAAATAGCAATGCTGCAATGACATCTTGGCCAAAAGAAAATTGGCAAGACGTTAAAACAAAGTCGTTTTACGAAGGTAATCAGTATTTCTTATTTGTAACAGAGCGTTTTGAAGATATAAGATTGGTTGGTGCGCCACCAAGCAGTATTGGTAAGTTTGGTA
>JASBSE010000067.1 GCA_030149115.1 Winogradskyella sp.
GTGTTTTGTGTGGTCGTCTTTACGTTAGAATATTTAGCAAGAATTTTTGTGTCTGACCGAAAGTTAAAATTCATTTTTAGCTTTTTTGGTCTTATTGATTTGTTCGCCATTCTGCCTTTTTACTTGTCTTTTGGTTTAGATCTTCGTTCTCTCAGAGTACTGAGGATGTTTAGGCTCTTTAGGCTTTTAAAGTTGGTAAGGTACAACAGAGCGATGCAACATTTTGCCAAAGCCATGCTATTGGCAAAAGAGCAAATAATTCTCTTTATGGGAGTCACTTTAGTACTTATTTATTTTGCAGCAATAGGCATTTATTATTTTGAAAATGAAGCCCAGCCAGAGCATTTTTCTTCAATTTTTGATAGCCTTTGGTGGTCTATCGTCACCTTAACAACAGTAGGTTATGGAGATGTGTATCCTATTACGGTTGGTGGTAGAATTTTTACCTTTTTTATACTCTTAATTGGTTTAGGTATTGTGGCCATACCGACCGGAATTATTTCCTCTTCGCTCACAAAAGTTGTTGAGCCAGATTCTGAGGAAGAATAGTTAAAGTTTTCCTTCTGTTTTTCCGTTATCGATACAGCATCTATTTTTTAAGTATCTTTAAAATAAAAAATGAAAGCTATAAATTATCTATTCTTATTTCTTTTGCTGTCATCTTGTGGCACTGTGGTGAATTACGATTACGAGACATCTACAGACTTCACAAAGTATAAAACGTATGACTATTTCAGTGACATGCAAACAGGTTTAAGTCAGTTAGATACCAAACGAATCATGCGTGCAATCGATGCAAAATTGGTAACAATGGGTATGTTGCGCTCAGAAAATCCAGATTTTTATATAGATATACAAAGCGAAGATGTAATGAATAGAAATAACTCTACTGTTGGCGTTGGTGCAGGTGGTGGAGGTGGAGGCGGTTTTGGTGGTGTCTCTGTAGGAATTCCTATTGGCGGCAATCAAAATACACGACAAATCACAATTGATTTTGTAGATAAAAATCAAAACGAACGCTTATTCTGGCAAGCTGTTAGTGAAAGCAGTTACAGAGAAAATGCTTCACCAGAAAAACGTCAAGCCTATTTTGATGCTTTGGTTGAAAAGATTTTCAGTAAGTATCCACCTAAGAACTAAACTTTATCATTTTCCTAACAATTAAAACTTCATCATGGTTATTCGGTTTTGTAATTTTGATTGAATTCAAAAAACTAACAAAACGATGAACGCATTAGAAGGTAAAGTAGCACTGATAACAGGTGGAACTAAAGGTATTGGTTATGGTATTGCAGAAGCATTAATCAATCAAGGTTTTAAGGTTGCTATTACAGGAAGAAATCAAGAATATACAGAAGCAGTAGCGAAGGAATTAGCATCTAAAACCAATTCAGAAAATCAAGTAATCGGACTTGAAGCAGATGTCAGACAATTAGAGAGTCAGGAAAAAGCAGTGAAAGCAACGCTTGATGCCTTTGGTCAGTTAGATCTTGTTGTTGCAAATGCAGGATTGGGACACTTCGGAAGTATTGAGGAATTAACAGTAGAGCAATGGAACGCAGTTATTGACACCAACTTAACAGGTGTATTTAATTCTATAAAAGCGAGTGTTGATGCATTAAAAGAAACAAAAGGCTATTACATTACGATTTCTAGTTTAGCAGGAACTAATTTCTTCGCAGGCGGTTCTGCTTATAACGCAAGTAAGTTTGGTGTTACAGGATTTACACAAGCTGTAATGTTAGATTTGCGCAAATACGGTATCAAAGTCAGTACAATAATGCCAGGTTCTGTTTCTACACATTTTAATGGTAACGAACCAAGTGAAGCAGGTGCTTGGAAAATTCAAATTGAGGATATTGGTGAATTGGTTGTCGATTTATTAAAAATGAATCCGAGAACTTTACCAAGTAAGATTGAGGTTAGACCAACAACTCCTCCGAGTAGTAAATAAATTTTAATGTCATTGCGAGGATGAAGGACGAAGCAACCTTTTTTATTTAACAGATTGCCACGCTTCGCTCGCAATGACATTTTTAACTTTTTCCTTTGCGTCTTTAGCATCTTAGCGAGAAGAAAAACTATTCAACTTTAACACGCACTCCCTCACTATGGCTGCTAAATTCAGGTGCATACATTGACTGAATTGTGCTAATGCCATTACTCATATCTCCGGCATTATTTACGCGTAAATCATATTCAAACACATAAACG
>JASBSE010000289.1 GCA_030149115.1 Winogradskyella sp.
TTACACGACGTGCTTACCATTTAATTAATCTCGCTGTCAAAACCAGTCGACCCCAAAATTTTAAAGGTAAAGGAGCGCGAAGTTACAAAAAAAGTTGTGCAACCTCTTAAATCCATTTATTTTCGTGCAAAAATTATTCCATATTATAAATTGGCATTTTGTCAGTTTTCAAAATAGTATTTACATGAAATTCGCCATTATAAAAGAACGTAAAAATCCACCAGACAGACGTGTTGTATTCTCACCAGAAACTTTAGCAGAAGCCAGAGAAAAATTTCCAGAAGCAGAGTTTGTTGTTGAGTCTTCGGATATACGTGTGTTTCCAGATGAGGCTTATGCCAAATTAGGTTTTACAGTTACAAATGATGTGTCCGATGCTGACGTGATGATTGGCGTAAAAGAAGTTCCAATTGAAAATTTAATTCCCAATAAAAAGTACTTCTATTTTTCACATACCATAAAAAAGCAGCCTTATAATCGTAAGTTGCTAATTGCAATGTTAGAGAAAAATATAGAAATGTATGACCACGAAACTATTGTAAAACAAAGTGGTGCTCGCTTAATTGGTTTTGGTCGTTATGCTGGTTTGGTAGGAGCTTACAACGGCTTTAGGGCTTTAGGACTTAGAGACGGTTTGTTCAATTTGCCAAAAGTTGAAACACTTGCGGATTTAGAAGAAGTAAAAGCAGAATTGGATAAAATTACAATTCCAAATATTAAAATATTACTCACTGGAACCGGAAAAGTAGCCTATGGAGCTAAAGAAATTTTAGATCATTTGGGTATAAAACAAGTTAGTGATGCTCTGTATTTAACTTCAGAATTTACAGAACCCGTTTATGTTATGGCAGACGTAATGGAATATGCCAAGCGTAAAGATGGTAAGGTAGGTGATAAGTATAAATTCTATAAAGATCCAACAGGTTACGAAAGTAATTTTATGCCTTACGCAAAGCGAACCGATTACTTTATAGCAGGTCACTTTTACGGCAATAATGCACCATATTTGTTTACGCGAGAAGACGCTAAGCATCCTGATTTCAGAATCAATTTGGTAGCCGATGTATCTTGTGATATTGATGGTCCTGTGGCTTCAACCATTCGACCATCAACCATAGCAGACCCATTTTATGGTTACAATCCGCAAACTGAGCAAGAAGTGGCTTTTGATGCCAAAGGAGCAATTACCGTTATGGCTGTAGATAATTTACCTTGCGAGTTACCAAAAGATGCTAGTGAAGGCTTTGGTGAAACTTTTGTTGAGCATGTTATTCCTGCATTTTTCAATAATGATGAACGTGGTATTTTAAAACGAGCAAAAATCACAACAGCAGATGGTAAGTTGACTGAGCGTTTTAAATATCTTCAGAATTATGTAGAAGGGAAGGAGTAAGGTTCTTTACCATCCAATATCCAACTAGTAAAAAACCACCAAAACCCAAAGTAAAGAGCCAAGCTGTAACATTTTGAAATGGAGATGTTATAATTTCGAATATATCAGAAATTAATACTTGTGGATTACTAATGATTTCCCATGAATTGTATCTGAGAAATCGCCCTAGGTAAACACCAAACCCACATAGAAACATTAAAGTTATTGTGAAAAACGGAATCGGAATACGTTTAAATTTTTGTGAAATTAATTGCTGCATATCCAAAACAGAAAGATAGAAAAGAAATAATCCACTCATCGCAAACGATAGTACAACCAAAATATCAAGCCACATCAAATGGTAGTTACTTTCTTTAAGATGAATAAGATCTGTAACAATATAGGGAGCATTAGGTAAAAAAGCTAACCAAACTAAAAACCAAAACCCTAGTTTCAATTTACTTAGTTTTTGTTTTGTGTTTAGGTACATTGTGATGGCGTACGGAATAGTAGCTAAAAAGACATTCCAAACTAAGAATAGGTAGAAGAAGGATTTATTCAGTTTTATTCTAACCATTAGTGTAATGATGCTAAAAGTTAGTGCAACTGTGACTAATGATAGCGTTTTAAACTTTGATTGTATGAGTGTTTTTATAGTTTCCATTGTAATATTCTATGATTAAAACTGTGATAATTCCTAAGGTGTAAGCTACTAAATCTCCAAATTGAAATGTGCTACCAAAAATGAGATTTGCAGAAGTGCTATCTTGTAAATTAAAGTAGGCTAAGAATGGTGTGAGTTGAAGCAATTCTATACCATAAGCAATAAAGAGGACGACCAAAGCAGAGGCCCTCACACTCATATTGGTACACCCTCTAAATATTGCATATAGTAAAATAACCACCAGATAATCACCAAAGGTGTAGCGGATAAATCCGGTTTTTATGATAAAGGCTATGGCTAGTTCAATTAAGAACAAGAAATGAGCTATAGCTAGGTAGTATTTGTTGAATTGAAATTTCATTTTATGACGATTTTTTCTCCTAAAAATTTGGGTTGTACATTAAAAACTAAATCGAGACTAGCTTTAGATCGCGCCAAGTACTCTCTAAAATGAGAATTGTAAACATCCTTGGCATTAAAGCCTACAGCATCTATACCAAATTGCTTTGCGATATAAATAGCACGCTGATTATGGAACTTTTGTGAGATAATTGTTATTGAGGTTTGACCAAAAATCTCCTTAGCTCTTACAATAGAATCTAAGGTTCTAAAGCCTGCATAATCTAAAAATATTTTGTCCTCAGGAATTCCTTGAGCAATAAGGTCTTTTTTAAAATCTGTAGGTTCATCATAATCTTTACGACTATTGTCTCCACTTACCAAAATGTATTCAATTTTTCCTGCTTTATAGAGTTTAACTACAGCATCTATTCGGTATTTGTAGAATAGATTAATATTTCCACGTGCAGCATATTTTCCTGTGCCAAGTAACAAACCAACTTTGTTCTTCGGAATAGCGTTTACACTATCATAAACTTGATGTCTGGTTTTAAAACTCATCCAATGGTAGGTGCTAACAACACCAATACTTATAACTACTATGATAAGCAGAGCAATTTTTAATTTCTTCATGATTGACAGAGGTTTAAATTGTATAATTCTGGTTTAGAAAAAATGGCTTCTCTAAAATCTTTAATTGAGACATTCAACAATTTTTTATAATCAAAATGATGAAAAGGATTTGCGCGTTTTCCAGTTTTATACGATCTGTAATAATATTCATAGTAGTCTGGTAGAATAGCAATACCAAGAATAATTGCTCCATACAAATATGGACTGCGCTTACCATTACCATAGCAAAGACATTGTAGTGCAATTTCGTCTTCAACCATTGTGCTGTAGCCACAGAGTACATGATAACAATCGTGACGTTCTACTTTTGGAATGAGTTCAAAATTGTTTTTGTCCAAAAAATCACCGAGATGCTTTCCGAAGGAAGATTGTGGCATTTTTAATAAATCGGATTTTGAAATATTCCACGACTCGTGATGCTTAAACATTGC
>JASBSE010000299.1 GCA_030149115.1 Winogradskyella sp.
TAGACAATTAGCCAGACATTATAATTCGGTTTGGGTGCCAGAATATGCACGAGACTATTTGCAAAATAAATGGAATAACGAAAGAAAAACATGTGAGCCTCACGATTTATTGCCAATAGCCATTGGCCAAATGAAATTAGAAAATGACTTGGCTAAAAAAACAGATTCAGTGCTCATTTGCGATACAGATATACTTGAAACTAAGGTGTATAGCGAAGCATACTACTCTGGTACATGTGACCCGATTTTAGAAGCACATGCTCTAAAAAATTCGTATGACCTTTATTTTTTAACCTATATTGACACACCTTGGGAAAAAGACGATTTAAGAGATAAACCCAATGAAAGAGAACGAATGTTCAAAGCATTTGAAAACGCTTTAATTAAATACAACAGACCATATGTTCTGTTAAAAGGAAATAAAGAAGAGCGCTTAAAAAAAGCAGTTGAACATATTGATAACCTACTTAAAAATAAAAAATGAGTTTTACAAAAAACGACATTAAACAAATAGAGGAAAAAGGACTTACGGTAAACCAAGTAGAGTCTCAAATAGAATTGTTTAAAACCGGAATTCCATTTACAAATATTGCAGCAGCAGCTACAATAGATAATGGCATATTAGCCTTGTCGGATAAAGAAAAAGAAGAAGCTACTTCGCATTTTGATAACAATAAAAAAGGCTTGTCACTTCTAAAATTTGTTCCTGCTTCTGGTGCAGCAACTAGAATGTTTAAGTTTTTATTTAAGTTTTTAAAGGACTATAATCCTCAAAAAGAATCATTAAACTCTTTTATCAATAAGAATGATTCAAAGGATTTAGCTTTTTTTCTGGTTGGTTTAGAGAAATTTCCATTTTATGAGCAAGTTTTAGAACGCTTACATGAAAAGGGAATTGATTTCAAAACCTTATCTACACAAGACAAGGCAGTCCACTTTGTTCAAATTATGCTCGGTGAAGACGAACTTAATTTTGGTAATTCCCCAAAAGGGTTACTTCCATTTCACAAGTACAAAAACGGCTATATTTCAACAGCGTTTGAAGAGCATTTGTACGAAGCAGCATTGTATGCTTCAAATGATAAGAAAGCGGAGCTTCATTTTACAATTTCAGAGAATTACAGAGATAAATTTACAGAAGAGTTTAGACGTATTGAAGAATATGTTGAGGAAAACACAGGAGTATCATTCAATATTTCATTTTCTTACCAACAAGAATCCACAGATACTATAGCAGTTACTCCAAAGGACATACCTTTTAGAAATGATGATGACACATTGCTCTTTAGACCATCTGGCCATGGTGCATTATTAAAAAACTTAAACACATTAGATTCTGACGTTATATTCATAAAGAATATAGATAATGTGGTTGTAAAACAATACAAAGAAGAAGTTGCAAAGTATAAGAAGGTGCTTGCAGGTATTTTATTGAAACTTCAAACTAAGTCATTTGAATGTCTTAGGATTTTAGATCAGGAAAACATTTCTGAAAGTGAGTTTGAAATGGTTGAAACCTTTTTAACCAATGAAATGTGTGTTAAAATTTCTGGTGAATACAAGAAATATTTAGATAAATATAAGATTGAATATCTGAAAGAAAAATTGAATAGACCAATCCGAATTTGTGGTATGGTAAAGAATGAGGGTGAACCAGGTGGTGGACCTTTTTGGGTAAGAGATATCTATGGTAATCTGTCTTTGCAAATTGTAGAGTCTGCGCAAATAAATCTAAAGAA
>JASBSE010000300.1 GCA_030149115.1 Winogradskyella sp.
AAGTAAATCATCTTCATTAGCTTCTGGCTTAGGTTCGCCTGCTGGTTGACCATCACCTGAAGGTGCGTTAGAATCTGCGCTGTAGTATTCGTCAAAAATTTCTTTCATATCAATACCATAACGGTCTGCAAAGTTTTTCTGTATTTCAGCATCCTTTGATCTAATGTCTTTAAGTGCTTCAGCATAACTTCCGTAAATACCTTGCATTACTTTTTCGTGCACAGGAATATTATCCATCATTTCTTGACGTGCTTTAGCACTTGCTGTATGCATTGCTGCTAAAGTTTCACCAATATGCTCGTCGGTTTTAACACCTAAGTGTTCTAAAATCGCTGCAAATTCTTGATCTGTACGTGCTTTTAAAGCCACTACATAACCATCGTAATATTTTAAACGCTCATCGGTATCAGATTTTAATTTGGCACGATGTGTTTGCAAGTTACTGCGAAGAGACGTTAGTACCTTTATAGTTAAATTGTGTTTGTGCACAAAACTGTCTTTTGAAGCTGCTAATGTGGTATAAGCATTTTTTAAACCCTCTAACTCTTCAACTTTTTGTTCTAAAGCCGTCACTTTTTCTAAAGCTTCAGAATATTCAGTAGACTGCTTGTCTGCTACTTCTTCTAAGGCTTGTCTAGCCTGTTTTAAAAGAGCGTACTGTTCTTCAAGTTGAGTTTCTACCTGTTTCTTTTTTTCTAAAGCTTTAGTATGATTATTACTTGCTTCAACAATAGCAGATTTTAAGCTTTCTTCAACTTCTTTAATTTCAAGTTCTCTATCCTTTAGACGCTTAATTGCAGCTTGACTTTTAAAAGACAATTCATTTAACAAGGTCTGTACATCTGCAGTTTCAATACGTTGCTGAAACATTGCCTTGGCTTTATTGTCTGCACCATCACGTTCTTTTTGAGCATTTTGTAATTCTTGCTCGGCATCTTTAATTTTGCTTTTGCGACCCCAAAGGTTATTCCACCAAGTATCTGGCTTTGCTTTCGCATCTTCAAGCTCAACTTTAGCACGTTCTAAACGTTTTACAGCATCATCAATGATTTTTTGCTCAGCGGCATTTAATGCTGAAAAACCTTCGAACATAATACCGACTTCATCTTGATAATCTGTTAAGTCCTTAATAGCATCAAGAAGAGTTGTTCTATCCTTTTCTGCCATATCTACAACATTATCTAAAGTAGCATTCAAAATCTTCTGACGACTTTCTGGATCATCTTCTTGTGCTAGCTTAGACTTCATCTGGTCTATGGCTTTTCCCCAGTTTACATCTACTTTTTCAGGTTTTTGTTGTGAATTAGTTTCTAATAAATCAAAATCATCAGACATATGGTAAGGTATTTTTAAGTTGAACAAATTTTAGGTTAACAATTTCGGTAAATTTTTAAGACTATAAAAACTTTACTCTCAAATTATAGGTAGCATATGTTATAAAAATGTTACAAAATTTTAGTTACTACCATTTGTTGAATATCTTTATAAAAAACCGTCATTTATGAAACTTTTAAAAATTACACTATTTACAACATTATTACTTCTTGTTTTAGGTTGTAAAAACGAAAAAAAAGAAACTGAACTAGCTGATACTAATACAGATAAAGAAATTGAAGAAAATGTAAAAGTAATTCCTATAACTCATGGGACGCTTGTATTAGAATCCAAAACTGATGTTATTTACATCGACCCTACTGGTGGTTCTGAAGCTTTTAAAGGTCAAAAACCTCCAACTTTAGTACTAATTACCGACATACATGGAGATCATTTAAGCATCCCTACTTTGGAAGCTTTAAATCTGACTGACGTAACTATCATAGCGCCTAAAGCGGTTAATGATAAAATACCGAGTACAATAAGCAATAATATTGTTACACTTAATAATGATGAAACTACAGAACATAATGCTATAAATATTAAAGCAATACCTATGTACAATCTGAGGGAGGAAGCACTAAAGTTCCATACTAAAGGAAGAGGTAATGGTTATGTGCTAACTATTAATGATGAACGCATATATATTTCTGGTGATACTGAAGATATTCCTGAGATGCGCAATCTAAAAGATATAGACAAAGCATTCGTCTGTATGAATCTACCTTACACAATGACCATTGAAAGTGCCGCTGATGCCGTTTTAGATTTTAAACCAAACACTGTTTATCCATATCACTATAGAGGAACTGATGGACTAAGTGATGTAAATTTATTTAAGAAAATTGTTAATGATTCAATTAAATCTATAAATGTGGAACTTTTGAATTGGTATGACTAAACTTTGTATGTTAAATTTTTGAGTTGTTAACAACTTCTTAAAAGGCGAATTTAAGCCGAAAACACTGCTGTTCACCGAAGATTTAATGTGTTTTAACGATAAATTTGTTTACAACAAAAGTGTAAATTATTTAAAATTAGGTATTTGGAATAGCTTTTTTTTCTATATTAGCACCATAGAACCCAAATCTAACTTATCAATCATGTTTAATACAGTGATTTCTAAAGCTTTATTAGTGACAACAACACAGCTCACGATGATTCTTATTGCTGTTGCGTCAATATTCCTTATTTTCATAATAATTGCAATTGTTAAGATGTATAAGTTGAAAGCAGAAAATAAGAAATTAATGGAGACTAATGCATTTAAAGATGTAGACGAATCTTATAAAGATTTTACAGGCGGACACCTTTATGGTGATAACTAAAAGCTAGAATAAAAAATTTAAATAAAATAAGCCAGCAAATGCTGGCTTTTTCTGTATTAATGATTTATCAATAAACTACCTTACTAGCTTTTTATATTTAATTCTCTTTGGCATTAAATCTCCACCAAGACGCTTCTTCTTGTTTTCCTCATAATCACTAAATCCTCCTTCAAAATAGTAAACTTGAGAATCACCTTCAAAAGCCAAGATATGCGTACATATACGATCTAAAAACCATCTATCGTGACTGATGACTACAGCACAACCAGCAAAGTTTTCTAGACCTTCTTCAAGCGCACGTAATGTATTAACATCAAGATCATTAGTAGGCTCATCTAAAAGTAACACATTACCTTCTTCTTTTAAAGTCATTGCTAAATGAAGTCGGTTTCTTTCACCACCAGAAAGTAACTTAACTTTTTT
>JASBSE010000301.1 GCA_030149115.1 Winogradskyella sp.
TAAAGCAAAGACTATTGCTCAGGTAAGAGGAACGGTTCAGGCAGATATTTTAAAAGAAGATCAGGCACAGAATACTTGTATTTTCTCAACGGAATTTGCCTTACGTTTAATGGGTGACGTACAAGAATATTTTATTGAAAATAATGTACGTAACTTCTACTCAGTTTCTATTTCTGGATATCATATTGCAGAAGCAGGTGCAAATCCAATTTCGCAATTAGCATTTACGTTGGCTAACGGATTTACGTATGTAGAATATTACTTAAGTCGAGGAATGGACATCAATAAATTCGGTCCGAATTTATCATTCTTCTTTTCAAATGGTATTGACCCAGAATATGCGGTTATTGGTCGCGTAGCACGTAAAATTTGGGCAAAAGCCTTAAAGCATAAATATGGTGCTAATCCAAGAGCACAAATGTTGAAGTATCACATTCAAACATCTGGTCGTAGTTTACACGCTCAGGAAATTGATTTCAACGATATTAGAACTACGCTTCAGGCATTGTATGCTATTTACGACAACTGTAATTCATTGCACACTAATGCATATGACGAAGCCATTACAACACCTACGGAAGAATCTGTACGTCGTGCAATGGCAATTCAGTTGATTATCAACAAAGAACTAGGTTTAGCTAAAAATGAAAACCCAATCCAAGGCTCTTTTATTATTGAAGAATTAACAGATTTAGTAGAAGAAGCTGTATTGGCTGAGTTTGATAGAATCACAGAACGTGGTGGTGTACTTGGAGCTATGGAAACGATGTACCAGCGTTCAAAAATTCAGGAAGAAAGTTTATACTACGAAACGTTGAAGCATAATGGTGAATTCCCAATTATTGGTGTAAACACATTCTTAAGCAGTAAAGGGTCGCCAACAGTGCAACCTGCTGAAGTGATTAGAGCGACAGAAGAGGAAAAAGAAAACCAAATTAAGACGCTACAAAATTTACATAAAGCAACTGATACAACCGAATTATTAAAAGACTTGCAGAACAAGGCTATTAACAATCAAAATATTTTTGAAGCTTTAATGGATGTTTGTAAAGTATGTAGTTTAGGGCAAATCACATCAGCATTGTTTGAAGTTGGTGGACAGTATCGTCGTAATATGTAATATGTTTTAAATATTTATTCAATAATATCGGCCTCTTTTTTAGAGGCTTTTTATTTATTAGATTTATTGTGACTACATTGATTAATGAAGAAATCGAAAATATACAAGCGCTTATCCTATAGTAGTATCTTTTCTAAAAAGGATGACAATATTTTGTCATTAATCGGTGAGATAGACAAAAATTTAGCTATAGAGTTTCTGGTTTTAATCAGCAAGGCTGAAAAGGAAATTATAGATATAGATAAAACAGAAATAGATTTCATCATTCAGGATTGGTTAATTTTTTCAGATGTAAAATTAAAAAAGAAAGTAGCACTAGCTTATACTAGGAATTTAAATGATAATGAACTTAGAAAAAAGAATGCAGATTTTTCTGAAATTAGAATAATAAATAATATTGCCACTCTACGTACTTTGGAGATATTTTTATCTAAAGAAGCTGTTCAAGTTAAAAGTCAAAGTAAGTCAAGAGGTAATAAAGAATTTTATGAGAATATTTTTAGACTATATCTGCTAGTAAATACAGAAATTGAAGAAAGACAAAATAAAGTTTTTGAAAAATATTTTGTTAAGAACAATTTACCTGAAAAAGAGATTAAACTTCACTTATTTCTTGGTCTAAGTCATGTTGAAATGTTTAAACCAATAATGAACTTGTTTTTTTGCCAGGTTTTAAAACTTATAATTTTTGAAAAGTGGTTAAGGATGAAGCCAGAGTTTGATAACTTGATTAAATCTTATCAAAAGTCAATAAAGGTTGAAAATTGGTACAATTATTTTAATGATGTTTTTCAAATAAATAATTTAACTATAAATAACATAATATTTGAGTTGAAAGACCAATCAGTATTAAAGCCATTATTAGATTATTATTCTGATGAATCTGATAAGGATTCTGTAAGTTGGAATGAATTTTTAAATATCAAAAGAAAGCCATTATATAAATTAGACAAATCTAAATACCTAGTCTTAGATAATAGATCTGTTATAGAAAAAATGTTTAACGGAGTCTATCATGATTTAGTGAAGTTAAGCATTGAAGAGGGGTTTAAAAATTATCATCAAATGTATAGCAAGGAATTTGCAGAAGAATATCTTTTTTGCAATGTATTGGAAAATACTTTTGGTAAGCATTATATTAAATATTCTGAAAAAGAAATTTTACTAAAGCAAAAGAGGAATGATTTGGCACTTCCAGATTATTATGTTCGAAATGGAAATAAGATATTTTTATTTGAATTTAAAAACTCTTTTATATCAAATGAAAAAAAGGTAAAATTCGATTGAGATGCTTTAGAAGAAGAAATATTTTCAAAATTCATAATAAATAAAAAGAAGAAAAAGGCAGTTTTTCAATTGTTAAATTATATCAAATTATTGAAAGATGGAGAATATAAATTTTATGATGATTTAAAGAAGTTAAAAAATATTAGATGTTATCCAATTTTAGTTGTGACTGATGAAACTTTAAAATCAATAGGATTTAATCAGCTTTTTAACTTTTACTTCAGAGAAAAATTAATGGAGATTGATGAACTAAACAGTGTTAAAATAAAAGATTTAACAATTATTCATATAGATGATTTTCTTTTTCACACTGAAAACTTAAAAAAGTTAGATAGTCATATAGAAGCTTATCATAATTATATTTCTCAAGTTGATTCCATAGACTCTATGATTTCATTTAGTTATTATTTAGATAATATTTTATTCGATGGTATATCAAGAATCAGCAGAATGAAAAGAAAAAATTTTGATAAATTTTTAAAAGATTCTTTATTGCCAAAAGAATAACTAAAGCGTTAACATCCAATTGCGCTTTAGCTTTCTAAAAGTTCTTATTTCACCACGAAGAAGAGGTAAGTAATCTTTACCGTTACTTTTAGAACGTTCTAAACGTCTGCAATTACTATAAAGCTTACTTGTAAGACGCTCTAGGCTCTCTAAGTGTTTGTGCTTTTTTATTCTGCAATTCTCACGTTCTACATTAATAATTTCTGGTGCGAGATTAGAAGACTGCTGCACAATATCACCAGAAAAATAGATGTCATTGTCTTCTGTACCATCTTCATTTAAATATGATAAATCGTGATTTAAATATGTAGAAATGCTTCGAGAAAGCATAATTATATCCATTGCCTTTTGATACACAGGCAAATCCGATAAATGAGAAGGTAGGTTGTAGTTCATAATTTCAATAGCAATTGTTACGAAATTACTCAGTAAAAACGAAATTTTACTTTAAATATTAAAGTTAAACTGTATATTAGCTTTAATATTTATGTTATTATGGTATAATTTGTTTAAATGAATATTGATAAGCTAAATTGGAAGATTTTAAAGTGCCTGCAACATGATGCACGTATGTCTAATGCAGAGATTGGAAG
>JASBSE010000302.1 GCA_030149115.1 Winogradskyella sp.
TCAAATCGCTTCTCATAGTGTTGCTAAAAATTTATCTTTGCTTTCTGATTAAAAATTAAGTTTAATAATAAAGAGATTCCTGCTTTCGCAGGAAGTGAGCATGGCAAGAATATTAACAGGCATACAAAGTACAGGAACACCGCATTTAGGAAATATCTTAGGTGCAATTTTACCTGCAATAGAACTATCTGCAAAAAGCGATAATGAATCTTATTTATTTATCGCAAACTTACATACGCTGACACAGATAAAAAATGCTGAAGAATTAAGACATAATACTTACTCTGTAGCTGCCACATGGTTGGCATTAGGATTAGATGTAGAAAAATCTGTGTTTTACAGACAAAGCGACATTCCGCAAGTAACTGAATTAGCTTGGTATCTCAATTGCTTTTTTCCCTATAAACGTATGAAACTAGCGCATGGTTTTAAGGACAAGGCAGATCGTTTAGACGATGTTAACTCAGGTCTGTTTATGTATCCAATGCTTATGGCTGCAGATATTTTGCTGTATGATGCTGAGATTATTCCTGTTGGAAAAGATCAAGTTCAGCATATAGAATTTACAAGAGATGTCGCTTCTCGTTTTCATGCAAAAATGGGTGAAGCATTTGTTTTACCAGAAGAACGTTTACAAGAAAACACAATGCTTATTCCTGGTACAGATGGTGAAAAAATGAGTAAAAGTAGAGATAACTTTATCAATATCTTTTTACCAGAAAAACAGCTTCGCAAAAAAGTAATGTCTATACAAACCGACAGCACACCTCTAGAAGAGCCTAAAGACTGGGAAACTTGTAATTGTTTCGCCATCTATAGCTTATTAGCTTCTGAAGTGCAAATTGAAGAAATGAAAGCTAACTACGAAGGAGGTAGTTATGGTTATGGCCATGCTAAGCAAGCACTATATGAACTTATTCTTGAGCGTTTTGCTGAGCCAAGAGAACGTTACAACTACTACATGAATAATCTTGCACAACTTGATGCTGTCTTAGCTAAAGGTGCTTCTAAGGCTAAATTAGTAGCTGATGATGTATTGCAACGTGTTAGGGAAAAGGTTGGTTA
>JASBSE010000314.1 GCA_030149115.1 Winogradskyella sp.
GTAAAAGTTACATACGCAGCAAATAAAGCTAACGCTGTTAAAGCTGCAGAAGCAATAGCAAATCCTTTACCTACTGCTGCTGTTGTATTACCTACTGAATCTAAAATATCTGTACGCTCACGAACATGTGGCTCTAATTCACTCATTTCTGCGACACCACCTGCATTATCAGCGATTGGGCCAAATGCATCAATAGCCAACTGCATTGCTGTAGTAGCCATCATTGCTGAAGCAGCTAAGGCTACACCGTAGAATCCTGCCAATACATAAGCACTCCAAATTGCTACAGCAAAAAGAATTACAGATAAGAATGTAGATTTCATACCAACAGCTAACCCTGATATAATATTTGTAGCTGCACCTGTAGATGAATTTTTAACGATTTTTAAAACTGGTGTTTTACCCAAACTTGTATAGTATGCAGTAACCATAGAGATTAAAGCACCAACAGCCAAGCCTATAGTGGCAGCATAGAATACATGTCTAGAAGGAATTGTTTTTAATCCTTCTCCAAAAAATTTCATTTCCATAGTCATTGGTAACATCCAACGGATTAAAAACCACGAAGCCACCCAAGTAATTCCTATAGAAACCCAGTTACCTGTATCTAAAGCTTTTTGAACTATTGATTCTTTAGCATCGTTATTAGAAATGCGCACTAAGAAAGTACCTAAAATAGAAGCCAAAATACCAACACCTGCAATAACTAAAGGTAAAAGGATTGGTCCCATGTTATTAAAAGCATCAGTAAATGGTGCTCCTGTAGACATATCTCTTATCACGTAGTTACCAAGTACCATAGCTGCTAAAACCGTAGCAACATACGATCCGAATAAATCTGCTCCCATACCTGCTACGTCACCAACATTATCTCCAACGTTATC
The DNA here is from genome assembly GCA_030149115.1 of Winogradskyella sp. Lineage (GTDB taxonomy): Bacteria > Bacteroidota > Bacteroidia > Flavobacteriales > Flavobacteriaceae > Winogradskyella. The sequence goes on from JASBSE010000314.1 coordinate 885, forward strand.
TGCAATAGTTGCTGGATTACGTGGATCATCTTCAGGAATTCCTGCCTCTACTTTACCGACCAAATCAGCACCTACATCAGCAGCTTTGGTATAGATTCCACCACCAACCCTTGCAAACAATGCTATACACTCAGCTCCCAATGAGAATCCTGCCAATGCTTCAAGAGCAACTGTCATTTCATCATAAAAAGTGCTTTCGCCCGTAACAAACATTTTAAGGAAAATAAAGAAGAATAAACTTATGCCCAAAACAGCAAGTCCAGCTACACCAAGTCCCATTACAGTTCCCCCACCAAAAGACACCTTTAAGGCATGAGGTAAACTTGTCTTAGCAGCTTCTGCAGTTCTAGCATTAGCATCTGTAGCAATGCGCATACCAATATTTCCAGCTAAACCAGAAAAGACGGCGCCAAAAACAAAAGCAACAATTATTATCCAATGAGTGGTTGGCACTAGATAAGATACCACACCTAATGCAACAGCTGCCATTACTACAAAAATTAGTAGCAAACGATACTCTGCAGCCAAAAATGCCAATGCTCCTTCTTTAATAGATTTAGAAATACTTTGCATTTTCTCATCACCTGCTGGTTGTTTTTTTACCCAAGACATTTTAACGAACATAAAAAGCAATCCTACGATTGCTAATGCCATTGGTACATAAATTATGTTTGATTCCATAAATAATATTTGAGATTAGATTAGTTATTCGCTTTTTAAAACTGAGCAAAAGTAGTAAAACCAAATAAATTTTACGAAAAAAGCAATATCAAATACATGATATTGCTTTTTTAATACAAATTATATTAATATTTCTGATTATTTATATTGTGAAGGTGCGCTTCTTTTTATGCTCACTTTCATCATATCTCTTAACACATTCTTTATAAATTTTTCTAGCCTCTTCTGCATTTCCCCATCCGCCTACGTCAACTTTCTTTTCCTCTAAATCTTTATAGACCTGGAAAAAATGTTCAATCTCCTTAAGTCTATGAGGAGTTATATCACTAATATCATAGTTGTTGCTCCATATAGGATCTGAAACCGGTACACAAATTATTTTTTCATCTGGCCCTTTTTCATCTGTCATGTGAAAAACACCTATGGGTCTAACTTCCATTACTACCATTGGAAATGTTGGTTCTGTTCCTAAAACCAAAACATCTAATGGATCACTATCTAATGCTAAAGTTTCTGGCACAAAACCATAATCTCCAGGATACATCATTGATGAAAAAAGCATTCTATCGAATCGTATTTTGTTTAGTGCAAAATCGTATTCATATTTATTACGACTTCCTTTAGGAATTTCTATTAAAACATCGAAGGTTAACTTAGTTGTATCTGTCATTTTCTATTACATTTAAAACGGATG
>JASBSE010000329.1 GCA_030149115.1 Winogradskyella sp.
ACATAAAGCATTAGAAATTCTTGAAAAGTTAGAACACCGTGGTGCGGTAAGTGCAGATGGTGTAACGGGAGATGGTGCGGGAATTTTAATTGATATTCCTCATAAGTTTTTTGAAAAGTCTTGTGATTTTAAATTGCCAGAGCCAGATGATTATGCCGTTAGTAATGTCTTTCTGCCAAGGAAGAGTAATCAAAGGGAGTTTTGTATCAATGTTTTTGAGTCTGAAATTGAAAAACAAGACCTAAAACTTCTAGGTTGGAGAGATGTTCCTGTAAATAGTGAGATGTTAGGTAGAATTGCAAAAACTACAGAGCCCTTTGTTAAGCAAATTTTCATTGGAAAATCTGATGATAATCAATCTGATTTTGATTTCAAATTAAAGTTATATGCTGCTAGAAAAATAGCTGAGCATACTATATATGATTCTAAATTATCTGAATCACAGTTTTTTTATGTGCCGAGTCTATCCACCAAAATTATCATCTTCAAAGGTCTGTTGAAGCCAGAACATATTAATGAGTATTATCTAGATTTATTTGATGCGGATTTAGATACTAGATTGGCTCTTGTACATCAACGTTTTTCTACTAATACATTCCCTACTTGGGATTTGGCGCAACCCTTTAGATATATCTGTCATAATGGGGAAATAAATACGCTAAGAGGGAATGTGTCTCGTATGTTTTCGCGTGAAGAGATAATGGAAAGCCCACTTTTTGGTGATGATATTAAAAAGATTATTCCAACAATTTTAAAAGGAAAATCGGATTCGGCGACCTTAGATATGGTGGTCGAATTGTTACTTATGACAGGTCGCTCACTACCAGAAGTTATGATGATGTTAGTGCCAGAAGCTTGGGAGAAAAACCCTAATATGTCTGATGCTAAAAAAGCGTTTTACGAATATAATTCTTGTTTGATGGAACCGTGGGATGGACCAGCTTCAATTCCTTTTACAGATGGAAATTATATTGGAGCAGTTCTAGACAGAAATGGTTTACGACCTTCGAGATATACGGTTACCAAAAACGGAAATGTTGTGATGTCTTCAGAAACAGGTGTTGTAGATATCAAGCCTGAAAATGTAAGCTTTCATGGGCGTTTAGAGCCAGGTAAAATGTTTTTGGTTAATATGAATGAAGGCCGAATTGTTAATGATGAAGAGATAAAAGAGGAGATTGCA
>JASBSE010000342.1 GCA_030149115.1 Winogradskyella sp.
TAGTTTAATGATATCATTACAAAGCAGTATCATAAAAGAATACCCTCAAATCACTTCAGTTCGAGTATTTTATTCGAAGCATGATAATAAAATGTATCGAGAACCCATCAACAACACACACTAAAGCGAATCAAACCCAAATTCCAACACCGTCTGAACCTGCTGTCAGCAGTATATATAAACAAAATCCTAAATGGCTTCCAAGGCTTCAGCCATTCTTAACGGATGTTGTTTATATATACTGCTGACAGCAGGTTCCGACGGTGTTGGAAGTTGGGTTTGATGCGCTTTAGTGGGTGTTGTTGATGGGTGCTCGATACATTTTATTCTCATGCTTCGAATAAAATACTCGAACTGACGTGATGTGCGGGTATTCTTTTATGAGACTGCTTTGTAATGAGATCCTGAAACGAGTTCAGGATGACAGATCGTTTGGTTGTTTTGGGTTTGTTTCAATGCCAGTGTGTGTTGTTGAGGGGTTCTCGATACATTTTATTCTCATGCTTCGAATAAAATACTCGAACTGACGTGATGTGTGGGTTTTCTTTTATGAGACTGCTTTGTGCCTTGCAGTGACGGTTTGGGTTGTGTGTGTTCTTTTTTTGAGACTGCTTCGTGCCTCGCAGTGACGGTTTGTTATTGTTGTGGGGGTTTTATGAGATGCTGAAATACTGAAATAAATTCAGCACAGGCAAGTTCAGCATGACAACAATATTATGTTTAGATTATGGCGATGCATTGCATGGCTTTTGGTGTTTTGTAGGCTGTGTGGGTGTTGTTTTGTTCTTTTAGGTATGTGATGCCTAGCCACACTGTGATGGCTACTGTGCCTGGTATGTTGGTACTGTTGGGTATTTGTATTTGTAGGTTTAGATTTGTTTGGGGTATTTTACATAATATTGGTTGGGTTTGTGTTGTTGTGCCGAATGCGTTTTGCTCTGGGTTTACTGCTGTGTATGTGTTGGTATTTGGTTGCCACTCATAGGCTGATACTATGCTTAGTGCTGCTGTGAGCTGGTAATGTGTGGCGTTTTTTGGGATTTGTTTGAGGTGGTTTTTGCTGCTTTTTGGTATGCTTATGGTTATTATTGTGCGGTTGCTATTGGCTGTTACTTTTGGTTTTGCGCTGTATATGTAGTGTAATGGTATGTGTTTATTGAGTTGAAAGCCGATGAGTGCTGTTGGTGCATTGTGCAGGTTTGCTTCTCTTTGACCGAGGTTACCTCTCCCCTTTTGTATGATTTTGCGGCAGGCTCCTGTTAAACGGCTTGCCATATAGGTGTCTTTGAACTGTTTGGCGGTATTGCCTAAGCCTTGCCTTATGGCTTTTGAGAGTTTTGAGGCTGCTGCAAACTCCTGGTTGTTGGATTTTACGTTTGCAAATGCGGGATCGTTGTTAATGCGCTCTTTTGATGGGCCAGCTGCTTTGCGTACAATGTATTGCCCATTGAGTACGTAATAGCACATGCCGTTTAATGTGCCGGTGAATTTTATTAGTCCTTTTTGTTTAGGCATTGGTTTTGAGTTGGTTAACTTTCTAAAAGTACTAAAAAAACACTAATGGTTGTTGTAAATTGCTTATAATCAGTGTTTAGTGATTGATGAGACTGCTTTGTGTCTTGCTGTGACGGCTTGGGTTGTGTTTTTTGGTTCTCGATACATTTTATTCTCATGCTTCGAATAAAACACTCGAACTGACGTGATGGCTTGGACTGGGTTTTCTTTTTTGAGATTCCTTCGACTCCGAATATATTAGGAATGCTTGGAATGACAATGGTAAGGTCATTGCGAGTGAGGTACGAGCGAAGCAATCTAAGTGTTGGGTATGCTACCTTTTTTGAGACTGCTTTGTGTGTTGCAGTGATGGGTTGTGTTTTATTTCTTACGTTCATTTTTGATGCACCAAAAACGAACCAAAAAGTGCTTTGCTGTCAAAGGTATTTTTAAGTGCACTTTTGGTGCCCTTAAAACCATAAACAAAATCCTAAATCTTCAGCCATTTTTTACGGATTTTGTTTATTATACTGCTGACAGCAGTTTCCGACTGTGTCGGAATTGGGTTTGATGCGCTTGTGAATTTTATAAGCCCTTTATGTTTAGGTGCTGGTTTTAAACCATTTAACTCTTTAAGGTAGTAGAAAATATGTAAAGTCCCTAACCTATTATTTTAACCAAGATATTATAAGTCTATTAGAATTCTGGTATTTGAGGATCTTCAATATCAGCAGTAACACCCATTAATAAATAAGCCCTATTTACAGAGTTATAGATTGTTTCCAATTTTTCATTGATTGGATGGAATGTTACACCTGTTTTTATCATACCTAATAATTCTTTTAGCATTTTAGATTTAATTTCCTTCACTTTAACCCATTTTATTATATAATTATAAACACCTCTACTATAAATATGAAAAATATAAGGGTCTTCTTTACCATCACTTAGTATTAGCGAATGTGCTATTTCATCAGCTTGTTCTTTATAATGAAGAGCATCTCTTACATCTTCTTGAATTATACTCTTCTTATATAATAAGTTACATTTTGCTGTTTTGATAAAGTAACTATTAGGATTTAGAGCTTCTGATTGATACAAATAATTTTCAGCTAAATCTAAATCACCTTCACTACCTTCTGTTTCAAGAGAACTATATTGTAACCAAAAATTAGCATCATCGTTAAAATATTTAGCAATTGATTCATAAATAAATCTTGCATGCTCAATATTCTTTTTAAATAAAAGATATAAAGATTTATGGTTAATTAGGTTTCTATATAAATTAAATTTCTTTGAGTATCCCATTGACTTCTTTAATTCTGGTGCCAATAAGGATAAAACACGAATATGTGCATCTTTTAAGATTTCTAAATTAGCACAATACTTAATTATATAATCCGCTAAAATTCTATGTCTTAACATTAATTTATTTTCAGTCGGTCCAATTAGCATAATTGTACCTCTTAGAGTATTATTCAAATGATGTAATGCTTCAGAATGAGTAACTTTTGAAAACCCAACAAAATCTTGTTTTGTATTTGTATACCCAAATTGTGTACATAAAGCAACACAGATACAAAGTACTTTAGCTTCATAGTCATTTATGGTTTCGTACTCATTCCTTATAATTTCGTTAAACTTAAGACCACTTGTTGCTTCTTTCAATGCGATTAGTATTTGCTTCTTTGCAACATACTTAAAAGCACCGTATTGTTTTTGAAGACTTAACCCATTTAATTTTCCCAGAAGATTTTCTTCTGTCAGCTTTTTAATTAATGCATAAATTTCATCATCAGTTAAATCATCAATTCTAAATTTTTTAAGCTTTAATATTGGCTCTAATTTAGAAGTTATATTATTTAAGTGCCTTGGTCTAGTAGATAAAATTAAGATTGGAGCAAATTCTAATTTTTCAAGTTCTTTCAGTAAACTTGGTAGAAGTGAAACTACATTATCTGCATTATCAAATAAAAGTACAACTCTCTGTCCAATATTTTCTAAGACGTCCACAATACGTCTAAATTTTGGAAGACTATCAGAGTAAGAAAGAAATGTTGTAATCCCATTTTGAGATAATTTTAAACCAAGTCTTTTTAAGATAGTTGATTTACCTGAACCAGCAGTACCTGTTAAGCTAATAACTTCTAATTCATTTTTTGTTGAAATTTGCTTACTAACATAGTTTAATAAATCTTCAGTTACTGGTCTTGAAATATCTCTATTCTTAAAAATATCTTCCCATCTTGGTGATGCTCCAATTAAATAAGCTGACCTATCTTGTTTAAGTTTATAGTCAAGAGGTATCCTTGTAAAGCTATCTGCAAAATCTTTTATCGATTCCCATTTGGCATCTGATATCTTTGAATAATTATAAATATCAATAAAGTTAGGAAATGTACTCCTTAAAATTTCCTCCCTACTTGTATATTCATTGGATATTGATTTTAACCAATTAAGAAAATCAGCAGAAGTCCCTTCAATATGAACTATATTGTATAAGCTTTTTAGGTTATCACTTTTTACTTGCGATAACGAAGGAATTATTAAAAAAGACTTAGGTCTATTTTCGGCATAACCCTGCTTACCTTCTCTAGATTCTATATACTTTTCAAATAATGGCTCATTTAGATCTGTCCCTATAAAAATCACAGGTTTGGTGGCATACTCATAAACAAACTGTTCGTATAATCTCTGATCATTTAATGCTGCTTTCGTGTATTGTTTATGAGAAAAAATTAAATCTTCAGGATCACAAGGTAATTTACCATTTAGATGTATTACCTGTGTTTTAGATAAAGATTGGTCACGCTCTTTGTACTCATCTGTAGGATATTTTAAAATATCTATATATTTATTTTCCTTATGATAAACTTTATCTAATAAATCATCAATATTTAGAGTATATATCTTGTACCAGAACGGTTTAGCAATCTCTTGATATAGGTTTGGTATATCACTAGTCAGTAGATTGTTTTCTAAGAACTCTTTTTTTTCAAACTTCTTTTTCTTTCCTGATGTCAAAAAAGCTTGATACATTTCTGCTAAAGGTGTACTATCATAATCCCCAGAATAACCAAGAAATTCCCAAATTTTTTCTCCCAGCTTCCAACCCATAGGAAAATTTTCTCCATTTCTATTTTTGGCATCAAATGAAAATCCAGAACCTAAAAAAAGTATTACCTCGTTTCTGTTTATTAACCTCTTCAAATATTTTTCGTCGTTCTCTTTAAACATTATGTATAAGAATTTGTGTGCGAATCAAATATAAAACAAATAATGCCATTCCATACACAATGTGCTACTATCCTATTTTCGTTTTTATAATAATTGTCTAATTAAATGGTCAAAAATCTTCGAGTGTAAAAATTTTGATGCATATATATTTTAATACTGATTTTTAATAAACTAAAGCCATGTTTACATAACGTTAGGGCATCTTAGTCCTAAGCCCTTCAATCACTTGTGCATCTACCCAAAAGATGTCTACGTTTTCATAATTGTCTGAGCCCATGTTTCGGGAAAAGAATAGGTATTTGCCATCTGGTGTGACGCTTGCTGAGGCTTCCCAAGCTTTGGTGTTTATCTTATCTCCGAGGTTAATGGCGTTTCCCCAAGTGCCATCTGGCTGTTTGAAGCTGATGTAGATGTCTGAGCTGCCGTTGCCTTCTTCTCTAACGGCATCCCATAAGAGGTAGGACTCGTTTGGCGCTATAAAGGGATGGTTAAAGTTTTTGATGCCTGTGTTAATGGCGGTGCTTAATACTTTGGGTGTTTGATGCTTGCCGTCTACTTGCTCTGCATAGCGTATGGGGAATTTGGGTTGGTCTTTGTGGTAGGTATCAAAATAATAGTTGCCGTTGGCTGCGGATGAGAGGCGCATAATGCGTTGGTTACTCAATGGGGCTTTGAGCTGTTTGACTTGCGACCATCCGCTTGGGGTGCGTTCTCTGTATTTGTTGCCGAGATGCATGGTTTTGCCGTTTGGTGAAATGACGGGTTGCCCTATGTAATTGGATACGGTTTCTTGTTGCCATTGGTTGTTTTTGTATATGTACCTTAGCATTTTGGCGTCTTTGTGGGTTCCTCCTTGTTTGATATAGTAGAACTCTTGCATGTTGGGTGTAAAGACTCCGCTGTATTCGTAATGCTCTGTTGATACCATGCCTGGTGCAAAGGGTATTGGTGTGTTGCCTGGTGGTTGTTGGCCTAGGTAGGGTTGGGCTATGGTTGTTGTGTTTTTGGTGTTGGTGGTACAGGCTGTTATGGTTAGGGCTAGGGTTAGTAGTGTTGTTTTCATGGGTTTGGTTTTTTGGTTCTTGATACGTTTTTAATTGCTTTGGTGGTGATTGAAAATACTTGGATTGACGTGGTTTGTGTGTTTTTTTTTTGAGATTCCTTCGCTATGCTCGGAATGACAATGGTAAGGTCATTGCGAGTGAGGTACGAGCGAAGCAATCTAAGCGTTGGGTATGTTACCTTTTATGAGACTGCTTCGTACCTCGCAGTGATAGTTGGGGTTGTGTTTTTTTCTTTTATAGACTGTTCTGTTTCTTGTGTGTTGGTTTGTGCTTTTATTTTTCTACGTTCATTTTTATTCGTCGATATTCATTGTTTAAGACATCTTGAGTTCTTCTTGAGAAATTCTTGTAC
>JASBSE010000357.1 GCA_030149115.1 Winogradskyella sp.
TGGACATGCTGTAAAATTAGAAGGAGGTAAAGAAATTAAAGATTCTATTAAGCGTATTTTAAATGCTGGGATTCCTGTAATGGGTCATTTAGGACTAACACCTCAGTCTATCTATAAATTTGGAACCTATACAGTAAGAGCAAAAGAAGAACAAGAAGCACAACAATTAAAAGAGGATGCCAAAATGCTTGAAAAAGCAGGTTGTTTTGCCATTGTATTAGAAAAAATACCTGCTGCTTTAGCTAAAGAAGTCGCTGATAGTGTGAGCATTCCTGTTATTGGTATTGGAGCTGGAGATGGTGTTGATGGCCAAGTGTTAGTACTACATGATATGATTGGCATGACTCACGAATTTAACCCAAGATTTTTACGCCGTTACATGAACCTTTACGAAGAGATGACGAATGCTATTGGACAATATGTAGAAGATGTAAAGAGTCAGGATTTTCCTAATGAGAAAGAGCAGTATTAAAAGCTCCATTTTTAATTCTACAAATGTTTAATATTAGTTGCAAAATTATTTATGGTTTTTAAGAATTGGTCATTTAGACTTTTTATTTATGTTATTTTATTAAATATTCTTGTTGTATTCTTATACGATCCAACCCAATTGTTATTAATTGGCTTATTAGCTACTGTTATCTTAATATTTGGGTTAATCTTCGGGATTATGTCATTTGTCAATAAAGAACAAAGTGATTACAAAAAATTTATAGGTTTTATAGGTAATTTAGTATTACTAGTCATTGGTATTTTAGCTTCAATTAGTGATTATCTAAAATCTTGAATACAAATAATAATTGCTAACTCCAAAATCTGTGTCTAAACGATCTAACAAATCCAACCTTCAAATTCTATACGAAGACAACCACATCATTGTGGTAAACAAACGCGCTGGTGATATTGTACAAGGTGATAAAACTGGTGACAAGCCTTTGAGTGATGTTGTAAAAGACTTTTTAAAAGATAAGTATAACAAGCCTGGTAATGTATATTTGGGTGTAGTACATCGCTTAGACAGACCTACTACAGGTATTGTGCTTTTTGCTAAAACCAGTAAAGCCTTACCACGTTTAAATAAACTATTTGCTGAAAAGAAAACCGATAAAACCTATTGGGCTTTGGTAAAAAACAAACCACCAAAAACACAAGACAGACTTGTAAATTGGCTAAAGAAAAACCCAAAGAACAACAAATCTACTGCCTTTGATAACGAAATTGAAGGTAGTAAAAAAGCCATTTTAAACTATCGCATTCTCAGAACTTTAGATAATTTCTACTTACTTGAGATTGATTTGGAAACCGGAAGACATCATCAAATTCGTTGTCAGTTAGCTAAAATTGGTTGCCCAATTAAAGGAGATTTAAAATATGGTTTTTCTAGAAGCAATAAGGATGCAAGCATAAGCTTACATGCTAGACAATTAGAGTTTACACATCCTGTAAAAAAAGAAAAGCTTAGTATAACTGCTCCTTTACCAGAAGATGCTTTGTGGCAAGCTTGCACAGATTAAGCTTTACGATAAGGATAGGTTAAGTTTAGTACTGTACCTTTTTTGGGTTTAGATTTTAAACTAAATTCCACACCCAAAAGTTCAGCACGCTTTTTCATGTTTGTCATTCCAGAACCTTGTTCAGCACCTTCTGTATCAAATCCTACTCCATCATCTTTAACCTTAATTTTGAGCTTATCGATACCATAGTCTAGATAAACTTTTAAAGTTTCAGCTTCAGCATATTTTAAGGTATTAGAAAGAAACTCTTGTATTATTCTGAACAAAATAATTTCATCTTTTTTATTCTCAAGATTTTGATCCTTACCTTTAATTTTAAGCGATGCTTCTATTAAGCCGGATTTGTTTAAGCGATTAATTTCATTTTCAACAGTTGCCTTAAAACCCATATTTTGTATAACATCACTGTTTAGTGATTTTGACAAGGCTCTGACCTCTGCTAAACTTTCTTTTAAAGCTTCAGAAGCAGTCTCTACTTTAGGCTTAAGGTCTTCAGTAGCATTACGAGACACACTATTCATTTGCATAGTTGCAAAAGCTAATAACTGACCTACGTTGTCGTGTAGTTCTCTACCAACATTCTTAAGCGTTTGCTCCTGAATTTCCTGTTGTGTTTTTATCAGCTCTTCGTCAAATTGCTTTTGTTGTTCAATATTTTTTAATAATAGTTGGTTTTTACGTTTTTGGTAAATAACAAAAAACAAAATAACCAAAGCACATATAACTAATAGTACAATGATCATATAAACTATGAGGTTACGTTCTGCCTCAGTACTTATGATTCGTTTTCCGTTTTGCACAACAAAAGTGCTACTGCTAGAGATAAATAAAGAAATGTATTTGATAACAAGTAAATTTTCCATTTAAAAATAACAAAATTTCCATCCTCCTTGATAAAATATACCTCAAAAAAGTCTAAAGGCATAGTTATCAAAATCCAAATAAAAAATAAAGCATTGAAATAAAAATAAATTGATTTATAGAATAAAATTATTCTTTTTGAATTTAAAATTTCAAAAAAATAAACACTTATACTAAGTAAAACAATCCAAAGGCTCGCAATACTTATGAAGTAACCTGAACCAAATAGATCTTCAAATTTAAATATTGCATAAGAAATTATTTGTAGAAGATATAAGAGGTATCCATATTTAAGAATTTTTCTAAATAACCTAGCCTTAGAAATACTATAGTTTACATATACCATTATACTCGACAAACCAACAAACCAAGTCAAATTAAACCACCAATAATTACGCTCGATTAAGGTACCTTCGATAAGGTGAAAATATCCATTATCTATAAGAACATTTGGGTACTCACCTACTAAATCTATAATAAACACATAGATTAAAAAGTAGATGATATATTTCGCTGTTGTTTTCCTGTATTTGTTAAAAACAACAACACCTAATAATGCAGGTACAAATTCAACAAAATGGGTAATAAAACTATAATTAGCTTTTAAAAAATCATCAACAATATTCATTCTCTATTGATAACTTATTTTCTGGACTGCAAAATATGAGTGCTACAGCTAGGGATAAATAAAGAAAGATATTTAGTGTTAAATGAATTTTCCACTTAAAAAGAACATAATTCCAATCCTCCTTAATGAAATAATCTTGAAAAAATTCTAATGGCATAATTACTAAAATCCATACAAAGAATATGGAATTGAAATAAAAATAAAAAGACTTAAAGAAAAGAACTATTTTATCTGAATTAAGAGTTTCAAAAAAATAAATTATAATACACAGCATTACTATCCATAGGCTTGCAATGCTTATAAAACTTTCAGGACTAAATATACTTTTGAAATTAAAAATAACATATAAAACTACCTGCAATAAATATAAACCATAAGCATACTTAATAATCTTTTTCAAACGCTTTTCTCCTACTATCTGATAGTTTACGTATGCCACTATAGTAGACAAACCAATCCACCAGAAAATTGTATACCACCAATGATTTCGCTCAATTAAAGTTCCTTCAATTAGATAAAAATACCCAATATTTCTAAGAAACTTTGGATAACCACCTATCAGTTCTATAAAAAAAACGTAGATTAAAAAGTATATAATGAATTTTACAGTTGTATTTTTATATCTACCAAATAGAATTACACCCAAAATTGCAGGTATAAATTCTAAAAGAGAGGTTATAAAACCATAATTGGATTTTAAAAATTCATCCATAACTACCCTATTGCGGGTAATTAGCTGATGGAGGATCACCTTCTTTACCAAAATTCAATCCATCCGCTCCTTCTAAATCATTACTACCACCACCTTGTGCAGTTGATAACATAGAACCCTCTGAAACATTTTGAGTACCTGTAGGCACAAAGAACATAGTCATTAATCCTGGTCCTTCCTTAGTATCTGGATAAGCACCAGCATAAAGTCTTAATCCATCTAAGGTATAACCCAAAGAATCCGCTTGTTCCTTGGCATAAGCAATGTAAGACTCAATCTCTTCTATAGAATACCAAGACGACCTATTGTCTGGTGTTTTAATTAAAGAATCACTAATAATTGCATGTCTGCTATTGTAAGCTTGGTCTAAAGCTTCAATTTCGGTTGGAGTAATTAACCCTTGAGGTTTTGTCATTTCTTCTAAATTTTGATTGTTTGATAAATAATAATAGGTTACGGCTATACCAATAACCAAGCCTACCAA
>JASBSE010000366.1 GCA_030149115.1 Winogradskyella sp.
TATTGTTATACTTTGTGACGAAGTTATTAATGATAAAGGCGAAAAATTGTTTCTTTTATTTCAAGGCAATACACCTGCGCAAAGTGTACACCTCGTTAAAAACTTAACCGATTCTTCTATTTCTCCATGGTATAAATTAGAAGATGATGCTATTACACCTGTTTCCAATTACACGTTTAGTAGCGCGAAATTTGTTAGATTTAAGTAAGCATCTTTGTATCTTTGACACATGAGCAAAGCACTTACAAAACAAGAATTACATAACTTAGCCATGAATCATGTTGGTAAAGATTTAGAATCTCGTGGTTTTGAATTTGTTGCCATAAATAGCAAGCTAAAAAGACATCCTCAATTTGTTTGTATTGATAAAAACAGCCAATACTATTTTGTAATTGTAAGAGCGGTAATGTTACCAGAAAATCCTAATAATTATGATGTAGTTTGGATGGAAACTTTCAAAAAACATGCCTTCGAAAAAAACGCTAAGGTTTTATATGCAGGTGTTGGATTAGGAAATCCTGATGGTGAAAATTTACCAATCTATCTCAATGAAGAATATCTTATAGAATATAATGGTATTCAAGTCATAGAAATGAACCTCAACTAAATAAGATGAAGAATTTTTATTTATTAGCCCTTCTTTTCACTATATTTTCTTGTCAAAAAGAACCTAAAAACATCAAAATTTCAGGACCAGTTTTTGGCACTGGATACAATATTCAGTTTTATTCCGAAAGTGGTAAGAATTATCAAAAACAATTTGACAGTCTTTTTAATGTGTTGAATAAATCGCTTTCTACCTATATTCCAGATTCTGATATTTCAAGAATTAACAAAAATGAAGATGTAGAAGTTGATGAACATTTTAAACGTGTGTTTAAAAAATCTAAGGAAGTCTATCGCTTTACAGAAGGAGCATTCGACCCAACAATAGGAAATGTAGTTAATGCATGGAATTTCGGTGCAGACACCAATAAATTTTTAACAGACAGTACTACCATAGATAGTCTTATGAAGTTTGTTGGGCTGAACAAAGTAGGACTTAAAGACTCTAAAATTATAAAACGGAAAACATCTTACCTAGAGTTTAATGCTATTGCCAAAGGCTATGGTGTGGACGTTATTGCTGAGTTTTTAGAAAGTAAAAAAATTAAAGACTACTTGGTTGAAATTGGCGGCGAAATTAGAGTAAAAGGCATAAACTACGAAAAACAAGCTCCATGGAAAGTTGGCCTAGACGAACCACGTTTTGATGGAGAACAATCTGTTTTCAAAGCTTTAGAACTAAAAGATGAAGCTATGGCAACTTCTGGTACTTACCGTAAGTTTAAAATTGGTGAAAACGGAAACAGATACGCACATATTATCAATACAAGAACCGGTTATCCAACAAAAACCAATATATTAAGTGTTTCGGTTATAGCGCCAGATTGTATGACAGCAGATGCTTACGCCACAGCTTTTCAGGCTATGGGAATAGAAAAGGTTGAAGCGTTACTAAGCAGACATTCTGAGTTAAAAGTGTATTTCATTTTTGAAAATGATAATAAGGAACTAGAGACATTGAGTCTCAATGACTTTCCAGAATAACCTATGTGACCTTATTACCACGTGCGTATCTTATAATTGACTATTAGTCAGTAACTGTAAGAATTGGTCGTATCTTCGTTCGTTTTGGTGCGGCTTTTTTTATTACCAAGCTCGTAAAACTATAAGTAACCAACCTATAACAAATAACAAACCACCAATGGGTGTAATTGGACCTAAAAAGCGTAATTTCTTTCCTTTAGCATCACTAAACACTAAACCGTAAATACTAAACGAGAATAATAAAATACCAATGATAAAACACCAGTACATAGCTGATGTAGAGAATTCTTGATTAAAGCCAAGTATTAATAAAACAATAGCATGATACATTTGATATTTTACACCAGTTTCAAAACTTTTAAGTTGGTCTTCAGATAGAATTTTCTTTAATGCATGAGCACCAAACGCACCAAATGTTATAGCTAACATTCCGAATAATGCTCCTGTTATTATGAATATCTGTTGATTCATTTCAATCTATTTTTTATAAACAACTGGGATTATTTCTCCTTTAGCTAAACGGAATTTATCAATTTCAGAGTTTGATAAACTAGTAGTATAATCTACTTCTTCAACTTTAAAACCTATGCTTCTGAGTTTATCAAAGTAATCTCGACCATAAATCCTAACATGGTCGTATTGTCCAAAGATTTTAGCGCGCTCAGCTTTATCTGTTATTGTATCGTCCTCAAAAGTAGTTTCTCTATTTAAATCTTGAGGTATTTGAAATATTCCAAATCCTCCAGGCTTCATAACACGATATAGTTCTTGCATTGCCTTAGTGTCATCTGGTATATGCTCTAACACATGATTACAAAAAATGACATCATAACTATTATCTTCAAAGGGGAGATTACAAATATCTGCCTTTACATCTGCAATAGGAGATAATAAATCTGTGGTGGTGTAATCTATATTCTTTAGTTTTCTAAACCGTTTTAAAAAACATTGTTCTGGTGCAAAATGAAGCACTTTAAAATTGTTTGAAAAAAAATCGGTTTCAGTTTTAAGATATAGCCAGAACAAGCGGTGTCTTTCTAAAGAAAGTGTTGATGGTGATAAAATATTTTCACGCTGTTTTACATAACCATATGCCAAAAAAGATTTAAAACTTTTACCATCTATAGGATCAGTGTATTTATTTCCCTTTAAAAAAAAAGCTAAAATTGGTCTTACGACATAACTTAACCTAATTAATAAAGGTCTTGGCACTATGTTTAGTATGAATTTAAAAAGTTGTTTCAAAGTAATTAAACTTCAACTGTTTTGTTTGAAGATATTAATTCATATATACCATCCCAAAGCGCAATTCTATGCTGTAGCGCTAACTTTGAAATTTCTAAAGTTTCCTCCCATTTTTTAGCATCATTCCCACATAATTCTTCAATCATCTTAAGCGATAAAGGACCATGCTCGTCTCCATCCAACTCAATATGTCTATTTAAATAATACGTAAGCTTACTGTATGTATTATCACTAGTTTTAGACTGATTTATAATCTGAAAAAACATATCAGGAATGACATCTTCTCTTCCAAATGTAAAAGCAGATGCTATTTTGTGAGTTTCTTTGGTATCTATAACCTTAAATGTAAACTCAATAAATTTAAATGTAGCCTCATTTAAATTAACTAAAACTGAAGCTTCCCTAATAGATTTCCCTTGCTTTATTTCACTTAGAAAATTCTCTATTTGAGTTGTACTAGAACCTATTTGAAGCATGGCATCAATATACATTTCGTAATGACTTTTTGGCTCGCCAAGTTCATTAATATCGCTTTCTTCGCCCAGTACAATTTCGTTTATAAAACGAGAGGTAGCAGAATTACTCACAGGTGTCCATGGGACCGATATGTTTGTTAAACTATTTTGAAGTGCTTTTAACAAAGACATAAAATCCCACACCGCAAACACATGTTGCTCCATAAACACTTGAACATCTTCAATCGTGTCTAAAGCTCTGTATAATTTATGATTATTTAACTCTGCTCTTAGCGAAGTTAGTTCAGATTCTAACTGTATAATGTTCATTAACTACTATAATACTAATTCTTTTTGTCTAAAATTGTCTTCTTCGTCTGATGTTATACCTAAAGCTTCGTGCACATAAGCAAAAGTTGATAAAATTTCAGGCTTACCATCTAAAATAGCAATATCGTGCTCAAAATGTACACTTGGTTTACCATCTAATGTTACAATCGTCCAACCGTCTTTTAGTTGTTTTACCTTATGAGTACCCATATTTATCATAGGCTCAATAGCGACAACCATACCTTCAATAAATTTTTTACCTCTACCACGTCTTCCATAATTTGGCATCTCAGGATCTTCATGCATTTTACGTCCTAAACCATGACCTACTAGCTCTCTAACAACACCATATCCCTGAGCCTCACAATATTGCTGTATCGCAAAACCTACATCTCCAACGCGATTTCCAACTCTCAGTTGTTCTATACCTACGTATAATGATTCTTTAGTGGTTTTAATTAATTTTTTTGTGTCTTCAGCAACATTTCCTATTTCAAAAGTATAAGCATGATCACCATAAAAACCATTCATAAGCGCACCACAGTCTACAGATACAATATCACCATCTTTAAGTGGTACATCTGTTGGTAATCCATGAACTACAGCCTCGTTAACACTACAAAGTAATGTTGATGGACAATCATAAAGTCCTTTGAAGCCAGGTAAAGCTCCATGATCTCTAATAAACTCTTCTGCAATAGCATCTAAATGGTTAGTGGTAACACCTTCCTTTATTTCTTTTGCAAGCATACCTAATGTTTTAGAAACAATAAGCGCACTTTGCCTCATTAACTCAATTTCTTCTCTGGTTTTTACTATTATCATGTTTCCTTAATTGAGCTGCAAAGATAGGCATTTATAACTATTAAATAATTTTAGAAAAACATGATAAAAAACAGTTTTTTTCTATCTTTTGAGCAGTAAGTTTGTAATCTAAATTTTAGGAAATGTTTAAAAGAGTAAGTGCCGAAGAAGCGGTAAAAGTCATTAAATCTAATGATAGAGTTTATATACAAGCAGCAGCAGCAGCGCCTCAACAATTAATAAATGCCATGTCTGCAAGACATGAGGAATTGAGAAATGTTGAAGTATGTCATTTGCATATAGAAGGTGAAGCGCCATATGCTAACCCAGAGCTAAAAGATAGCTTTCATGTTAACTCTTTCTTTATTGGAAAAAACGTGAGACATACTTTACATGCTGGTAATGGCTCTTATACACCTGTTTTTCTTAGTGAGTTACCAACCTTGTTTCAGCAAAATATTTTAGATTTAGATGTTGTCCTAATTCATGTTTCTGAACCAGACAAACACGGTTACTTATCATTAGGTGTATCTGTTGAAGCTACTTTAGCGGCAATAGATAACGCCACAACAGTTATTGCACAGGTTAACAAAAACATGCCGCGTACACATGGTGCTGGTATTATACACTATACAGAAATAGATTACTTTGTAGAGGTTGATGATGAGATTCCTACTATGCACGCTTCTGAGCCATCTGAAATTGAAAGCAAAATCGGAGACTATGTTGCTGGTTTAATCGAAGACAGAAGCACACTGCAAATGGGAATAGGCAATATACCTAATGCCGTATTATCTAGACTAACTAATCATAAGGACTTGGGCTTACATACCGAAATGTTTTCTGATGGTGTTATAGATTTAATTTTAAGCGATGTTATAAACGGAAATTATAAGAAAATAAATAGAGGCCGCGCATTAACTACGTTCTTGATGGGCTCTAAACGATTATATGATTATGTAGATGACAATCCTTTTGTAGAGATGAGAGCTTCTAATTATACCAATAATACATCATACATTAAGCAGAATCCTAAAATGGTTGCAATAAATTCTGCTATTGAGGTTGATGTGACAGGACAAGTATGTGCAGATTCTATTGGTTCTAAAATGTACTCTGGTGTTGGTGGACAAATGGATTTTATTAGAGGTGCATCTTTAAGTAAAGGTGGAAAAGCTATTATTGCCTTACCTTCAGTTACCCGAAAAGGCATTAGTAGAATTGTACCTTCCTTAAAACCAGGAGCTGGTGTTGTTACAACAAGAGCCCATGTACATTATGTAGTTACCGAATATGGTATTGCAAATTTATTTGGAAAAACAATAAAACAACGTGTAAAAGCACTTGTAGATATTGCACATCCGGATCACAGAGAGGACGTTGATAAAGCCTACTTTGAATTAACGTAATATTTATTTAAACCAACCGAAAAGACCACCTTTTCTTTTTGATTGCTTAATATTAGGCTCTTCATTGGTTATCATTTGGTAGATTTCACCCCAACCAAGTATGCCACCAATATTTCTGTCGTCTATAAATAAGTCGGCATGGATTTTTCGGCTTCGGCTGTAATCGTACTTTTCTTCAGGAAAGCTGGCATTTACAGCATAGAATTCTATACCATTTTCTTTACAAAAATCTACGGCTTCTTGTAATTTAGTACCATTTCTATAGGTCCATAATATGAGTCTATGGCCATCTTGCTGAAGACGTTTTAAAGTTTCAAAAGCAAAGATTCTTGTCTTACCTATCTTGGGATAAGCATCTTCTACTATAGTTCCGTCAAAATCTATTGCTATTATTAATCTATCCTGAAAATTCATGTAATCAATCAATTAGAGGGCAAAGTTAAAACAATGTGCCATTTATACAAGACTATGTTGGGTCATAGCATCAGGTTGTTTTATACCTATTAGTTTTAGAATGGTTGGTGCTATATCACCTAAAATACCATCCTTAATTTCCGTAAGCTCTTTATCAATTAAAATGACAGGTACAGGATTAGTTGTATGTGCTGTGTTTGGAGTCCCATCAGGGTTTATCATCGTTTCACAGTTACCGTGATCTGCTATTAAAATAGTAGTGTAATCATTTTCTAAAGCCGCTGTAACAACATCTTTAACACATTCGTCTACAGCCTCACAAGCTTTTATTGCAGCCTCCATAACACCTGTATGACCAACCATATCGCCATTAGCAAAATTTAAACAAACAAAATCTGTTTCTCCTTTATTAAGCTCTGGTATAAGTGCATCTCTTAATTCATAAGCACTCATTTCGGGTTTCAAATCGTAAGTAGCAACTTTTGGGGAGTTTCTAAGAATTCTTGTTTCACCTTCAAAAGGCTCTTCTCTTCCTCCTGAAAAGAAAAAAGTAACATGAGGGTACTTTTCTGTTTCAGCTATTCTAATTTGCTTTTTTCTGTGTTTTTCTAAAACTTCGCCAAGGGTTTCTGATAAATTGTCTTTGTTAAAAATAACATTTATACCCTTGAAATTATCATCATAATTCGTCATGGTTACGTAATGAAGATTTAATTTATGCATGTTGTATTCATGAAAATCTTCTTGCGATAGTGCTTGCGTTAACTGACGCCCACGATCTGTTCTAAAATTGAAGAAAATAACAACATCTTCATCTTTTATTGTTGCTACTGGTTTACCATTTTCATTAACCACAAGTGGTTTTATAAATTCATCTGTAACATCTTCTTCATAGCTTTGTTGTATATCCTTTAGAACATTAGTAGTTTGTTTTCCTTCACCATGCACAACAGCATCATAGGCTAACTTTACACGTTCCCAACGCTTATCCCTGTCCATGGCATAATAACGCCCTGTAACTGTCGCCAGTTTTCCTGTTGTTTTAGCTAAATATTCTTCTAACTCTGAAATAAAACCATAACCAGATTTAGGGTCTACATCTCTACCATCTGTAAAAGCATGAACATAAATATTTTTTAAATCATTCTCTTTTGCTGCATCCAACAGTCCATACACATGCTTGATATGTGAGTGCACTCCTCCATCGCTTACCAAACCTAATAAGTGCACATCTTTTCCATTAGCCTTAGCATAACTAAAAGCATCCTTTAATACTCGCTCTTGTTGAAGCGTTTTATTTTCTACAGCAAGGTTAATCTTAACTAAATCCTGATATACAATTCTACCAGCTCCAAGATTCATGTGTCCTACCTCACTATTACCCATTTGTCCTTCTGGCAAACCTACATGCAATCCATCAGTTCGCAAACTAGCATTAGCATATCTGTCGTATAACCCATCAATAAATGGAGTCTCTGCATTATCTATTGCCGAAACTTTTGGATCTGGTGATTTTCCCCAGCCATCAAGTATCATTAAAATAACCTTCTTATTCATGTTCTTGTGTTTATTACTTCAAATATAAGGTATAGAATACGACTATAATTCTGTATTTAAAAAATTTTGAATGTTATTTAACTTTAAAACTATACTGTACTGATTGTTATATAGATACGTGTTTTTATGAAAGCCTTAACAGATTTGTTTTCAAAACGTTAAATGTATGTTATTTAAAATTTCTTAGTGTAACATTATAGAAATTATGTCGTCTCTTTAGTATAATCAAAAAACAAATCAATTAATTTTTAAATCTTTCATCATGAAAAAAACAGTAGTAATTTTAGCCTTAGCATTGGGCTTTTCAATCACAAATTTAAATGCATCAAACGATCTTTTGACTTCAACAAATGAAGTAGCTGTAAAAACTTTTGAAGTAAGCCCTCTATGCAAAGCAGTAGCTACAGGAGATGTAGAGCTAGCAAAATCCTTAATAGAACAAGGTGCTGATGTAAATGCCAAATCTAATGGCATGAGTCCTATTCACTACGCAGCAAAATACAACCGTGTAGAGTTAATTAAAATATTATTAAAAGCTGGTGCTGATGTGCACAAATCTTGCGATTTAGGCTACACCGCATTAAACCACGCAGAACAATCTAAAGCCAAGGAAGCGGCACAGTTTTTGAAACGCTTTAAAAAGAAAGTGTCTAATTAAAGACAATTATTTGAGTTAGTTAATTGAAAAAAGCGTCTTATATATTAAGACGCTTTTTTATATTTTCTAATAGCTTCTCTAATTTTTTCAATACGATTTTCTGGATCGGGATGGGTACTTTGAAATTCTGGAACACGATTAGGACCAGCTGCAGCTTTAAGTATCTCCATTACACCTATCATTTCTTCAGGATTGTAACCTGCCTTAATCATAAATTTCACCCCTAATTCATCACTTTCTAACTCATCTCCTCTTCCATTTTTTAATAATTGTCCTTGTCCCATTTGTTGAGCAACTCCACCCATATCTATAGCAGAACTACCCATTGCTATAACTTTCCAAAAGTTTGCATTAGTAATACGCTCATTAGAATGCCTACCCAAAACATGGCCAATTTCGTGCCCTAAAACACCTGCCAACTGATCTTGGTTTTCTAATTTTGAAAATAAAGCATAGGTTATAAAAATTTGTCCACCTGGTAATGCAAATGCGTTTATTGTACTCTCATCAGCTAATAAATGAAATTCATACTCATAAGGCGTTTTTTTAGCTATACTACTATTAACAAGCTTATTACCAACATCATCTACCAAAGCTTGATATTGATTATTTGGATGTAATCCACCGTACTGCTGAGCCATGCCTTGTGCGCTTTGTAAGCCAATAGCTATCTCTTGATCTGGAGATAATGATATGGCCTGCTTTTTACCTGTATAAGGATTAATTTCTTCCTGACTGCATTTTCTAATAAATGCAAAGGCCACAACGGCCAAGGCTATAAAAATTCTGACTTTAAAATTACCTCTTCTCATATTGATTGTCTTAGTATGCTAAATTTACAAAAGTTTGACACATAATTTATTGAAAAGTCATTATCTGTAGGTTCAAATTTTGAAAAACATTAATTTTATAGACTTAAAAAATTAAAATGAACTACGATTTTAAAATATTACCTAATTCTGAATTAGAATCTATTGTACCTCTGGTTTTTGAACTAAATGAAGGTAAAATCGAAGTGTCTGTTCTGTCTGCCAGATTTAATGAAATGAAAAATCAGAATTATAGGTGCGCTATAATAACCCGTAATGAAGAAATAGTTGGTGTTACCGGTCTATGGTTTTGTACAAGGCATTATTCTGGGAGATCTGTAGAGATAGACCATGTTTTCATAAAACCAAATCATAGAAACAAAGGCTTGGGTAAATTATTTATGAGCTGGATTCAAAATTACTGTAAACAGAAAGGTTACGAAACTATTGAGCTAAACACTTATGTTCAGAATCATCCCTCACATAAATTTTATTATAATGAAGGTTTTAAAATTTTAGGCTATCACTTTCTGAAAAAGATCTAAATTATTTTAAAAAACTTAATTCAGAATTCGTCGGTACTTCATAAGGTTCCTTTCCATACTCAAAAATTCTGGCATCTAAATTACCCTTTAGCGTTAAGCTATCTCCTTTCACCTCTACCCAACTCCCTTCTCTTAAACCAATAACAGGTTGTGTATTAAACGCATGAAACTCTTTAATTCTGGTTTCTCTGGTTTCACCCATATGCTTACTGCTTGGATCTGGGTCTAAATAGTGTGGATTTATATTAAATGGTACCAAGCCTAAAGTCTTAAAACTTGGTGGGTAAACAATAGGCATGTCGTTTGTAGTGTTCATTGTTAGTCCACAAATATTACTTCCTGCACTTGTGCCTAGATAAGGCGTTCCTCTATTTACAGCCTCCTTTATTGAAGATAATACATCATTTTTATATAACTGATTCACCAAAACAAACGTATTTCCTCCACCTGTAAAAATACCTTCAGCCTCTTTAATCGCTTTCTTCGGGTCATCAAATGTATGAATCCCTTTTACTGACTTTCCTATTTTCTTAAAAGGCTTAGCCACTTTGTCTGTATATTCATCATGAGATATACCACCTGGTCTTGCATATGGTATAAATAGTATTTCGTTTACAGATTTAAAATGCGTTTTTAATTCATCCAAAAGATACTCTAAAGAACCGCTTCCATGAAC
>JASBSE010000384.1 GCA_030149115.1 Winogradskyella sp.
TTACACTTAAGTGTTCAGGAATCTCTAATTGTAATGTTGCCGCAATGACTTTATGGGCATTTCGCTTATCATCTGCTATCTCTGAAAAAGATTGATGCTCTAATTTTAAAAATAAAACTTTACCCTCAATTTTGTCAACAACCTGAAATTCATTTTGAAATTCACCATCTAAAGTAGAAACTATTTTAATAGTATCAACCTCATATGTTTTTACGGAAATAGTAAAAATTTGATTACCATTAATTTCAATGCTGTCTATCGCATCTACATCAATTATTTTTGAAATAGTATTTTGAGCCCTACCAGAGATTACAGAGAACAAAATTATTATAAAACAAAAAGACCTCACAGGTTTTAATAACCTTTGAGGTCTATATTTATGTTTAACTATTTGCATTATTAGATTCCTGCAAAAGCAGGAATATATTATTTCTGCATATTCTTAGCTTCAATACTAAGGGTTGCGTGTGGTACTAACTTTAATCGTTCTTTATTGATTAACTTACCTGTTACACGACACACTCCATAGGTTTTATTCTCGATACGAATAATAGCATTCTTTAAGTCTCTAATAAACTTTTCTTGACGGATAGCTAAAGCCGAATTTGCTTCTTTACTCATTGTTTCACTTCCCTCTTCAAAAGCTTTGAATGTTGGTGACGTATCGTCTGTACCATTGTTGTGATCATTCATATAAGCACTTTTTATCAATTCTAAATCGTGCTCAGCTTTATCAATTTTTTCTTGAATTAAAACTCTGAATTCTTCTAAATCCTTATCTGAATATCTATTTTTCGTGTCTGTTGCCATAATTTTAATGTTTTTGAATAAACAATTTGGTATTTACATCATCAAAAGCAATCTCTATACCATTGTCTAGGTTTTCAATAATTTCTAAGTCTTCAGTCAATGTCTCAGATTTAATATAGGTCTCATTTGAAGAAATAGCCGCTTCGATTTGGGCATCTTTTTGAAGTTTTACATCAATTCTGTCTGTAACTTCAAAACCTGAATCTTTACGTAAATTTTGAATGCGGTTTACGAGCTCACGTGCAATACCTTCTTTACGCAATTCATCACTAATTGTAACATCTAAAGCCACGGTTAGGGCACCTTCATTTGCAACTAGCCATCCTTCAATATCTTGAGACATAATCTCAACATCATCAAGTTCCAAATTAATGTTTTTTCCATTAACTTCAACATCTAAATGACCATTTTGTTCAATTTTTTTGATATCATCAGCAGAAAAAGCATTTATCGCGTTAGCAATCAATTTCATATCCTTTCCAAATCGAGGTCCTAACACCTTAAAATTCGGTTTTATTTGCTTTACTAAAATGTCTGAAGCATCTTCTAAAAGCTCAATATTTTTGATATTAACTTCGTGCTTTATTAAATCTTCAACAGCTTTTATTTCTTCCTTTTGTTGTTGATTATCAATAGGAATCATTATTTTTTCAAGCGGCTGACGCACTTTGATTTTCTCTTTAGCTCTCAACGATAAAACTAATGAAGATATTGTCTGTGCATTCTCCATTTTTCGTTCAAGCACCTTATCAATAGCACTCTCACTTGCTTTAGGGAATTCAGCTAAATGCACACTTTCAAAACCTTCTTTTTGAGTTACAGCATTAAGATCTAAATATAAACGATCCATAAAGAATGGTGCAATTGGTGCACCAAGCTTAGCTATGGTTTCCATACACGTATACAGTGTTTGGTACGCCGAAATTTTATCCGCTTGGTAATCACCCTTCCAGAAACGTCTTCTACTTAAACGCACATACCAGTTACTTAGATAATCTTGTGTAAAGTCCGAAATTGCTCTTGCCGCCTTTGTAGGCTCATAATCGGCATAGTACTCATCTACCTTTTTGATTAAGGTATTTAATTCTGAAAGAATCCAACGGTCTAATTCTGGTCTTTCATTTAGAGGAATATCTGCCTCTTCATATTTAAAACCATCTAAATTGGTATACAAACTGAAGAATGAATACGTGTTATATAACGTTCCGAAGAACTTACGTTTTACTTCCTCTACACCTTCAATATCAAACTTTAAATTATCCCAAGGGTTGGCATTGCTTATCATATACCAACGCGTTGCGTCTGCTCCGTGATTAGCCAAGGTTTCAAATGGGTCTACAGCATTGCCTAAACGCTTAGACATTTTTTGTCCATTCTTGTCTAAAACCAATCCATTAGACACGACATTTTTGTATGCCACAGAATCGAAAACCATTGTGCCGATAGCGTGTAATGTATAGAACCAACCACGTGTTTGGTCTACACCTTCTGCTATAAAATCTGCTGGGAACGCTTCTTTCTTGTCTATAAAATCTTTGTTTTCAAAAGGATAATGCCACTGCGCATAAGGCATAGAACCAGAATCGAACCAAACATCAATTAAGTCTGCTTCACGCTTCATAGGTTGGCCTGAAGGTGAAACCAATACGATTTTATCAACTACGTTTTTATGAAGATCTATTTTTTCATAATTGGCTTCGGACATATTTCCGACTTCGAAGTCTGCAAAAATATCTTCAGACATTACGCCTGCTTCAACAGCATTTGCTATTTCACTTTTTAATTCTTCAACAGAACCTATGCACAACTGTTCTTTACCATCTTCTGTTCTCCAAATTGGTAATGGAATTCCCCAAAAACGTGAACGTGATAAGTTCCAATCGTTAGCATTAGCCAACCAATTACCAAAACGCCCTTCTCCTGTTGATTTAGGTTTCCAGTTTATGGTTGTATTTAGTTCGTGCATTCTACCTTTTACATCAGTTACTTTGATAAACCAAGAATCTAACGGATAGTATAAAATTGACTTATCTGTTCTCCAACAATTTGGATAGCTGTGCTTATATTTTTCAACCTTAAAGGCTTTGTTTTCTATCTTTAATTTAATGGCAAGTTCTACATCTACAGATTTTTCTGGTGCTTCACCATCACTATAATATTCATTCTTAACGTACTTACCTGCAAACTCACCCATTTCTGGTCTAAAACGACCTTGTAAATCCACGAGCGGCACTAAATTACCATTCTCATCTTTTACCAACATTGGCGGAATTTCTGGTGTCGCTTGTTTTGCGACCAAGGCATCATCTGCACCAAATGTAGGTGCAGTATGGACAATACCTGTACCATCTTCAGTCGTAACGAAATCTCCAGAAATTACTCTAAACGCATTTTCAGGATTATCGTTTGGCAACGCATAATCTAGCAATTGCTCGTACTTAATACCAACCAAATCTTTCCCTTTGAATTCTTTAACGACATAGAATGGAATCTTTTTGTCTCCTTCTTTGAATTCAATAAGTTCTGATTTGGTTTCTACTTGCTTGTATTTTCCATCGAATTGTTTACCAACAAGGCTTTTTGCCAATACAACATTCATTGGTTTGAATGTATACTGGTTGTAAGTTTCAACTAAAACATAATCAATCTTTGGCCCAACCGTTAATGCTGTATTACTTGGCAAGGTCCAAGGTGTGGTCGTCCAAGCTAAGAAATGAATATCGCCTTCATCTTGAAGGAAATCTGGCAATGTTTCGGCTATGGCTTTAAACTGAGCTACAATGGTTGTATCTGTAACATCTTGATAAGTTCCTGGTTGATTA
>JASBSE010000482.1 GCA_030149115.1 Winogradskyella sp.
AAATTGCCTTCTTTGTTTTTTATACTAAATTTAGCATATGAAGATAGAATCTATTGTTACCATAAAAAAAGAGCTTCAGCATTTACCAAAAGAAGATTTATTAGAATTATGCCTTCGATTAGGTAAGTTTAAAAAAGAAAACAAAGCACTACTCACCTATCTGCTATTCGAGGCACATGATGAAGATGGCTATGTTGCCAGCGTAAAAACCTCGTTAGATGAATTGTTTGATGGCATTAATACCGATAGTTATTTCTACATGAAAAAAACCATCCGTAAGATTTTGCGTCAAATTAGAGTTTACAGTAGATATTCTAATAAAAAATCTACCGAAGTTGAGCTCCTACTCTACTTTTGCGAACAATTAAACGAACTCAGACCATCCATACATAGAAACAAAACATTGAGTAATCTATACCAAAGACAAATTCTTGCTTTAAAGAAAAAAATAAGTGTACTTCATGAAGATTTACAATACGATTATAATCTGCAATTAGAAGCATTACGATAATTTTTCAATATACTATATTTTCCTTCAATTTTAATAGTACTTATAATTACTGAAGCTAAAATAACAACCAAGGTAAATTAGTAATAGAGGCAAAATCAAAGAAGGTCTTAGAACATATGCAGCATTTCATCCAAAGACATTTGTAGAAAACTTATTTAAAGCCACCACTGTGTTAGAGCAGATAGTGCTAACATCAGCCTCTAAATCTTGGGTGCCAAAAGACATCTGGATTATATGAAAACCCTAGCACACGCCTAAAATTGATAATTGTCATAGTATTTCTGACGTAGAATTTAGAACTTTAAGAACATTCTAAATTACTGTGTCATGAGAGTTTATTCAATAATTTCAGGATTTTTATTACTTCTACTCTTTAATTGTGCTGCTACTAGTGAGGTGGTGTACGATTACAACTTAGATATAGACTTTAACCAATACAATACCTATGTACTCTGTATTGAAGATTTTACGGTAGAGCATCTTAACTACCCACAACTAGACAACGATTTTGTAAGACAGACCATAGGTGATGCTGTTGCTGTAGAAATGGAAAATAAAGCGCACAAAACCAATGTTCTTAATCCACAATTGCAAGCTGGCTTTAGAATTTTAATTAGTGAAGAAACTGTTCAATTTGAAAACTGTGAACATTCTAAACACTTGGAATATTGGGAAAGTTGCACCATACATGAAGAAACATACGAAGAGGAAACACTAATCGTTTATGTTGCTGATTTTGAAACCAACAAAGTCTTATGGCATGCATCTGTGTTATGCGAACTCAACAAACCAGACAAAAAACTAAAACCTTACATTAATAGTTTAGTAAAAGATTTGTTTGACACCTACCCAAAAACACAAGTAGGTCGCCATCCTGATGAGAAAAAAGAAATTTAATCGTTTTGCTTTTTGGTTTTTCGACTGCCTTCGTACATTTCGTATTTAACTAAGCGCGACTCTAGTTTGGCGTTAAATACTTTTATTTTGCGAGACGGTCGTAAACCTATGTATTTTAAAGCTTCAAGATTAGACGTTACCAACCATGCATCTGTATTAGGATAACCATGCTTTAACGTGGCTCCAATATTACCATAAAACTCTTCTACATTAAGATTTTCTAAACGCTCGCCGTATGGAGGATTAAATACTATATGAAGCTTAGATGTACCAGCTTTTTGGGTCTTAAAGAAATCTTCGTGCTGTATATGAATAAATTCATCTAAATGCGCATTCTTAATGTTTTCCTTAGCCTTTTTTACTGCAGAAGGAGACTTATCATAACCTATTATTTTATGATGAAAATCTCTGGTTTTCTTGAGTAAAGATTCTTCAATCTTTTCAAATAAATCTACATCCCAATCTTCCCAACGTTCAAAAGCAAATTCCTTACGCATTAAATTTGGCGGAATGTTACAGGCAATCATTGCGGCTTCTGCCAAAATAGTACCACT
>JASBSE010000400.1 GCA_030149115.1 Winogradskyella sp.
TTTAATGCACCACAATCTGTCAACGCATCAAACGCACCTTGCCACAGTCCTTCTGTTATAGTGTCATTCCATTCTGAAACAACAATCCCAAACCGAAAGTCTTTCGCGTTTGGGATTGTTGCTTTATCGTA
Organism: Winogradskyella sp.; assembly: GCA_030149115.1. Lineage (GTDB taxonomy): Bacteria > Bacteroidota > Bacteroidia > Flavobacteriales > Flavobacteriaceae > Winogradskyella. The sequence continues at coordinate 132 of JASBSE010000400.1, forward strand.
ATTCGATAAATTATGATTTGCGGTAGCCATTTATTGCATTTTAGCTTCAACCATACCTATTAAAACATCAACTTGTGCAGCTTCTGTAGAGCTGTCAAATTCATTATCAATACGCTTTAAGTAATCTAAAGCTTTTTGGTTTTCTCCTAACCTAATGGCTATACGCGCAGCTTTCATTAAAAACATTGGTGTTGTATAATTATTTACGTCAGCCTTAAATGCTCTTTCGTAATAATCTAAACCTTCTGTATATTGCTCTAACTGAACAAAAGCATCACCTATTGCTCCTTTAACTATTGGATCTGGGATTGAAGCATCGCTAGTAAATTCTTGAAGATAGCTTATTGCTTTTTCGTAATCTTTCAAATTTAAATATGCTATACCAGCATAGTAATTTGCTAGATTGCCAGCAGGCGTACCACTGTATTCTTTAGCTATATCTACCATTCCAAATTTACCGTTACCACCATTTAAAGCCATATTATAAAGCGAATCTGATGAAATACCATTTGCAGCTTCCTCAAAGTAGGTTCTAGCCTGATACATATCGTTCATTGCCTCTTTTTGGTGTGGTTCTGCAATAAATTTGTTATAACCCATGTAGCCTAAAACTACAATTGCTATTGCTGCTATTACACCAACTATGTATTTTTGATTTTTAACAAACCATTCTTCTGTCTTAGAAGCTCCTTCATCTAAAGTATTAAACACATCTGCCGTTGTTGAGTGTTCTTCAACAACAACTTCCTTTTCTTTTTTAGTTTTCGGTTTATAGCCTCTTTTCTTATACGTTGCCATATCTTGTCTATTAATGCGTGCGCAAAAATAAAATTTTTATTGGGATTTAAAAGCCTAATTATTTGTTATTTTTCAATAATTTGCGAGAATATTCATTACATTAAAACACCACTAAATTCAAGCAAAGAACATCTGTTTTTTATGGTTCTAAACGCATTATCTTTAGTTAATTACAAAAATTTTGAGAGTCAGGTTTTTGATTTCGACAGTAAAATAAACTGCTTTGTTGGTGCTAATGGCATTGGTAAAACAAACGCTCTGGACGCTATTTATCATTTGGCTTTTGGCAAAAGTTATTTTAATCCTGTCGCTGTACAAAACATAAAACATGGTACTGAATTTTTTGTTGTTGATGGAAGTTTCATCAAAAATGAACGTACCGAAAAAATTATTGTTTCGCTTAAAAAAGGGCAGAAAAAAATTATAAAACGTAACGGTAAAGCATATGAAAAGTTTAGTGACCACATCGGTTTTATTCCATTAGTTATTATATCTCCTGCTGATAGAGATTTAATAATTGAAGGTAGTGACACAAGGCGGAAGTTTATAGATAGTGTAATTTCGCAAAGTGATAAAGCCTATTTATCTGCACTTATATCCTATAACAAAGTACTTTCACAACGCAATGCACTTCTAAAATACTTTGCACTCAATAATACTTTTAATGCAGACACGCTTGCTATATATAATGAGCAATTAAACACTTACAGTGCTGAAATATTTAAAAAACGAGATGAATTCTTAAATGTTTTTATCCCAATTTTTAAAGAACGTTACGAAGCTATAAGCCAAAGCAAGGAAGCTATAAACTTAAAATACAAAAGCGATTTGTTTGATGGTGGTTTAATTGATTTACTGCAAGCCAACCTCAACAAAGATAAGGCTCTACAATACACAAGTGTGGGTACACACAAGGATGATTTGGTCTTTACTATTGATGATTTTCCAATTAAAAAATTTGGAAGTCAAGGACAACAAAAATCTTTTTTAATTGCTTTGAAACTAGCGCAATTCGATTTTATAAAACAACAAAGCGGTGTCTCTCCAATTTTACTGCTAGATGACATTTTTGACAAATTGGATGAGAACAGAGTTTCACAAATTATAAGTTTGGTAGATAATGACCATTTTGGACAGATTTTTATTAGCGACACACATGCTGACCGAACAGAAAATGTGGTTAAGCAGATTCATCAATCTTATAAAATTTTTAAACTATGAGAAAGTATAGCTTCATACTTATAATTCTGGTCTTTAGTTGTTCAAACAATCCAGAAACATACATAGAACATCTTAATGGTTACTGGGAAATTGAAGAAGTGACTTTAGCAAATGGTACTAAAAAGCAATATCAGTTTAACGAAACTATAGATTACATAAGTATTAATGATAGCTTAGTTGGAGTTAGAAAAAAACTTAAGCCTAGTATTAATGGTAAAAATCACATATCAGGAGATGCCGAAAATTTAAGTATTAAACTTGAAAATGATAGTTTAAACATTTATTACAAAACACCTTATGCAGAGTGGAAAGAAACTGTTTTAGAAGCATCAGAAACACATCTAAAAGTAAGTAATAAAAATAAGAACGTATATTTATATAAGCGTTATACACCAATACGTTTGGATGTTGACTAAATAATGAAGCAAGGTAAATGACAAAACGAAACAATGATAACCGTCCAATAGAAGAGATCCTTAAAGAATTTGTTCAAACCAACAATTTAGAAGCTGGTTTAGACAAGGTAAATATACGTGAAGCATGGGCTAATCTTATGGGAAATGGTGTTAACAATTATACAACTGCAATAGAGCTTAAACATGAAACCCTTTATGTACAACTTAGTTCTAGCGTATTACGTGAAGAGTTAAGTTATGGAAACGAAAAAATCGTAAAAATGCTTAACGAGTCTGTAGGTAAAGAGATTGTAAAGAAACTTGTTCTTCGCTAGGGAAAATCATTTTTTAGCCTTCAGAATTATTTAGTATTTTTCAAGAGTAATTACACCCGCTTTATGAAATACGCTAAACTCATTATTTCCTTCGTTTTAACTGTTGTTATATTTTTTGTTCTCAATACCAAATTAGGAGCTATTCCACCAATAGGTAAATTTTTAAATCCATATTCTGGTATTTGGCAAAACGAAACAACAGAAACCACTTCTGGCGATATTAGTATTCCTGGATTAAAAGATAAAGTTACAGTACATTATGACGACCAATTAATCCCTCACGTTTTTGCTCAAAATGAAAGCGACCTATACAAAACACAAGGATTCTTAACCGCCAAGCATCGACTATGGCAACTGGAGTTTCAGACCTTTGCTGCCTCAGGGCGTTTATCTGAAATTATTGGAGAAAAGGCATTAGATTATGACCGCACAGAAAGGCGACGAGGCATGGGTTATGGAGCAGACCAAGCCATAGCTTATATGCAAGAATACGACAAAGAAACCTTGGCATATATACAAGATTATGCAGATGGGGTTAATGCTTATATCAGTCAATTAAAGCCAGAAGATTACCCAGTTGAATACAAACTATTAGACTACAAACCCGAAGCTTGGACACCTAAAAAAACAGCATTATTATTAATGTATATGACCAAAATGCTGGCTGGTTATGATGATGATTTAGAGTACACTAATACTTTACGCCTACTCGGTAAGGATAATTTCGATTTACTATTCCCTGATTTCTTTGATATCACAGATCCAGTAATTCCAAAAGAAACCGATTGGAGTTTTATTGATATACCACAAACAGCTTCTCCAGGTAGTGAGGCTGTTTTAGATACTATTGCTGAGACAATATCAAAACCACATCCAGATAATGGCAGTAACAACTGGGCAGTTTCTGGAGCTAAATCGGTAACTGGAAATCCTATATTAGCCAACGATCCTCATTTAGGTCTTAACCTACCATCTATATGGTTTGTAATGCAACTGAGCACACCAAATCATAATGCATTCGGTGCTACTATTCCTGGAGCACTAGGTGTAATCTCAGGATTTAACCAAAATATTGCTTGGGGAGAAACCAATGCTACAAGAGATGTGATTGATTGGTACAAGATTGAATTTAATGAAGACCGAACAAAATATAAATATGATGGTAATTGGGAAGATGTTTCTATACGAGTTGAAGATATAAAAATAAGAGGCAAAGAAAATTACAAAGACACTGTTTTATATACCCATCATGGTCCTGTGGTCTATGATAAAAATTTTAAATCAGATAAGGAATTAGCAGGATATGCTATGAAATGGATTGGGCACGAAGGAGGCAACAACCAAAAAACCTTTATAGAGCTTAATAAAGCAAAAAATTACGACGAATACGTGCAGGCCTTACAATACTGGAATGCTCCTGCTCAAAACTTTGTTTTTGCATCAACCGAAGGAGATATTGCCTTATGGATACAAGGTAAATTTCCGAATAAATGGGAAGGACAAGGAAAATTTTTAATGGATGGCAGTAATCCTGAAAATGATTGGCAAAGCTTTATACCACAGCAATTTAATGCACACACCAAAAATCCTGACCGTGGTTTTGTAAGCTCTGCCAACCAACATCCTGTAGATGAAAGTTATCCTTATTATGTTTTTAATGATGGTTACGAAACGTATAGAAACAGAGTTATTAACGATTACTTTAATTCAAAAGAAAAATTCAGTGTTGCTGATTTTAAAAATTTACACAACAACAATTACAATCTAAAAGCTGCCGAAATTGTACCATACATGATAGAACATATGGATACTTCTCCGCTAGACGAAGAAGAAATGTCTATATACAATGAAATAAAAGCATGGAAATTTAATAATGATATTGATGAAGTTGGTCCAAGTATTTTTAGACAATGGTATGGCAAACTCTATAATTTGGTTTGGGATGAATTTGTTTCTGAAGAAGTCGCTTTAAGCTCTCCTTTTACCTACCAAACAATCTATTTGTTAAAAAATCATGGAGATCACAAGTTTATGGATATTGTAAAAACTGAAGATAAAGTAGAAACAGCACAAGATTTATTTTTAATTGCTTTTAGAAGTGCTGTGTCAAAGTTAATTGAAATTAGAGAAGAAAAGGGCGACTACAAATGGGCTAACTACAAAGCTACCTATGCTGGGCACTTGCTACAAGCCTTACCTGCGTTTTCAAGATTTGATATTCCTATTGGTGGAGATCGTAATATCGTTAATGCTACATCGGAAAATCATGGTCCTTCATGGCGAATGATTGTTGAGATGACCTCACCACCTACCGCTATCGGTATTTATCCAGGTGGTCAATCGGGAAATCCAGGAAGCAAATACTATGACAACCTTATAAATGACTGGGCTGAGGGAAAATATCTTCAACTTAACTTTCTACAATCTAATCAAGCTACAGATGCTATAATTAGTACGCTAACTCTAACACCTAAGAACTAATGAAAAACAATATTTTCAACTTTTTTGCAACAATTATAATAGCTTTTTTACTATCATTTGTTTTGCCTTGGTGGTCTGTTATGACGGCTGCTTTGGCAACCTCACTATTTATTCCTCTTAAAAAAGCCGCTGTATTTTTCGTTCCTTTTTTAGCTATTCTTATGTTTTGGGCAACTTATAGCTTTATATTAAGTAGTGGTAACGATTACACCTTGGCAAAACGTATTGCCGTGTTATTACGTCTTGGAGGAAATCCGTATATTTTAATGTTAGTTACAGGATGTATTGGAGGACTAGCTGCAGGTATCGCTGCTGTTTTTGGAAAACAATTTGCATTAGTAGCTAAGAAAAGATAAGTTTTAATTACTTATCCATCAAGACTCTGCTTTTTGCCCACTGAATCGCTGTTTCTAATTCATTAAAGCGTCTAATTTTTTTATTGAAAAACAAATTTTCGACAACAGTATTAAAAAAACTAAAACTACTATAACCTATTACACCATAGCCCTTGAGGTTAAAGCTATTTTTATAAAAGTATAACCAGTCCATTGGTTTAAGAGAGTAAGAGTTTATTCTATGTGAAAGATAAACAATATCGCTTCCGTCATTTTTTGTATACTCATGTACGTCAGACACTATTCTTTTCGCATGGTCTTCCCAAGAAAAAACAACTCCTTCTTTAATTTCAGAAATAACATAACCCTCAAAAATATAAATATCAGCAAAAGGATAATTTATTTCTTTAAGAACATCATTATAAAATCGTGTCTCTTTGAGGCTTAACATGAATTGTGTTTATCACACTAATAACCGTTAAATTTCTTGAATATAAAAATCTTTTGAGAAAGAATTATCATAGATTCTGATAACACAATCATAGATTTGGACAAATAATAATAGAGTTTTAGCATCAACTTTGTGATACACAAAAAAATAATAAAATATGAGTACTAAAACAGCAATTATCTCAGGTGGTAGTCGTGGACTTGGAAGAGATATGGCCATCAGTCTAGCTAAAAAAGGGGTAAATATTATCTTTTCTTACAATACAAATACAGCAAAAGCCGAAGAAGTTATTGAAGAAATCAAAAACATTGGGCAAGATGCTAAAGCATTTCATTTTAACGCTAATGATTATAAAAGTGGACAGGAATTTATTAAAAATGCAACAGACTATTTAAAAAAGAAAAACAATGCTCCAAACTTTGATTTTCTTATAAACAATGCTGGTTCAGGAACATTCAATCTATTGAAAGACACTACAGAAAACCAGTTTGACGAAATGATGAATGTGCATTTAAAGAGTGTATATTTTTTAACACAAACGGCTCTGCCATATATAAACCATCATGGTCGTATAATAAATATATCTAGTGGTTTAGCAAGATTTAGCCTTCCTGGAATGTCTGCTTATGCAGTTATGAAAGGCGCTATTGAAGTTCTCTCTAGATATTTAGCTAAAGAACTTGGGGATAGACAAATTACAGCCAACACAATAGCACCTGGTGCTATAGCAACAGACTTTGCCGGAGGTAGCAACAGAGATGAAGATAAGGCTAAAATGATTGCAAGTATTACAGCTTTGGGTCGTGTTGGTGAAGCGGAAGATATTGGTGGTGTTGTTGCCTTTCTCTGCTCTGAAGATGCTGGCTGGGTAAACGGTCAACGTATTGAAGTATCTGGAGGTATGCTAGTTTAATTCATCCGTTCTAAGAGAACTCTAAGTTCTTTTTTATTAATTTTATTATGATGAAAGAAATAACAAGATTAAGAAAGGTAGCAGATTATCATAAACTGGCTAATCTTCCTAAACCAGAACATCCTTTGATTAGCCTTATTGATTACTCTAAAGTAGCATATATAGATGGAATTAATCAAATGACATGGACACAAGATTATTATGTTATTGGTCTTAAGAGGAATATACCATATAAATTTTTTTATGGTCAGCAACAGTATGATTTTGATGAAGGTTTAATGACTTTTATTGCACCAAATCAAGTTTTAAGTGTTTCTGACAATCCTAATATCGGGCATACTCCATCTGGATGGCTACTTTTAATTCATCCAGATTTTTTATGGAATTCTACATTGGCTCAAAAACTTCCTCAATATGATTTTTTTGAGTACTCAATAAGAGAAGCTCTTTTTTTATCAGAAAAAGAAGAGTCCATGATGACAGACCTTCTAAAAAATATTCAACGTGAATACCAATCTAATATTGACAAGTTTAGTCAGAAAATAATCGTTTCGCAGATTGAATTATTATTGAATTATGCCGAACGATTTTATGAAAGACAATTTATAACCAGAAAAATTGGTAACCACGAAATACTTGACAATCTAGAAAAGCTTTTAAAAGATTATTTTAATGATAAATCTAAGATAGAAAATGGCTTACCTACCGTTCAGTGGGTTTCAGAAAATCTTAATTTATCTCCAAATTATTTAAGCAATGTACTGAAGTCTTTAACAGGTATTAGCACGCAACAACATATTCATCAAAAACTAATTGAAAAAGCTAAAATAGATTTATCTACAACAACACTTTCTATAAGTGAAATAGCATATAAATTAGGATTTGAACAACCTGCTTCGTTTTCAAAACTCTTTAAGAGCAAAACCGAATTGTCTCCCTTAGAATTTAGAAAAGCGTTTAATTAGAAACGCCCAAACTTTCGTGTGGGCGTTTCAACTAACAAAAAAACTCAAAAAAGTATCAAAATCTCTCATGATACCGATTAACTGTAATCAGCAGTTAATCTTTCTTGCTAGCAACCAATCAATCAATCTTAATTTGCTTCCCCACAAATTAAGCGTTGACCCCTAAAAATTGTATGTTACAATTCCTTTTATAAAAAAAGGTGTTCCAGGTGTAAAGTGAATCTCTTCTACTGAATCTACTTCGTTTTGTAAGCGCGACTCTGTAGCAAACTGCGTTTCATTCCAGTCTACATCAAACAGATTTTCTACCATTACACCTAGGGTTATATTCTTTATTCTATAGTTAAGGTTAAAATCTGCTACAGTATAACCTTCTGCCACAATAGAAGTGTCTTCGTTAGCTGGTCGATCATTCAAATATCTAAATCGTAATCCACTGGAAAATCCATTTAAATCATCTATGGACAAACCACCTGTAAATGTAAAATCTGGTGCCAATGGTATGTAATCCTCGCCTTCTGGCTCATCTATACTTCTTGCATGTGTATACGTTACATCAGAATCTAAAAACAACCAATCATTAATCTGATATCTTAATCCCAAGTCTAGTCCGTAACGTCGTGTTTTACCACTTGGCTCTACAATACCTGCATCTCCTACATAAACAAACTCTTGTTCTAAGAATAAATACCAAAGTGCTGAGTTAACTACCAGTTTTGGAAATGGCTTCCAAATGGTTCCTAAATCTGCGCCATAAGAGCGAGGTAAGATATCTTTTCCGTTATTTGCAACCACTACTCTAGCATCGTTAGAGTGAAAACCTAAACCTGATTTTAAATAAACTTGTAGATTATCTTTTGCGTTATAGTAGAAGTTTAACTTAGGGCTAACTATTGTTTTTGTCTCAGACTTCGTTTCATAATTGGTCTGTAACGCATCGTTATACATAAACTTGAAATAATCTAAGCGTAAGGCAGGTGCTATTCTGAATTTACCGAACTCAAAATCGGCTTTTACAAAGGCATCAATATTAGTTTGATTTATATCACCTAATTGAATATTTTCTAATGTTGTAGTTCGGTTTAACGTTCTAGATAATTCTACATCATCAATAATATCATGTCGTAAGCCAAAGCCTGATGTTAAATTTAGCTCTGTACTTCCTAAAAACGACGTGTAGTTTAATGCAGCATTTGCTCCAAAAATCTGTCTGTCTTCTTTCTGCTTTATCTGGTCACCATTTACAGGATCTTCTAAGAAAAATGTAAAATTAGAATACAATTCAAAAGCGTACTGAGAATAGTAAGCGTTAGCCTTTAATGTTGTATTGTGTGTAATGTATTTATCATAAGTAAGATTCAAATTTGTTCGAGTTGTTTCACCACCTTCTGTATCATCAATAGCACCAAATCTTGTAATGTTACCATTATCAACTTCGCGCTGTGGTATTTGCCCAGAAGCATCCCAACGACTTGTAAAATGTGATGCTGTAAGTGTTAACTTATCGTTTTCTGGA
>JASBSE010000413.1 GCA_030149115.1 Winogradskyella sp.
GGCTTCACGCTCATAAAAGACCTCTAAAAAAGTTTCTGCTAAAGCACCACCAAGTTCTGGATCACTACCTGTACCAAATTCATCTATTAAAAAAAGTGTTTTGTTATTTACTTTCTTTAAAAAATAATTCATCTGTTTTAAACGATAACTATATGTGCTTAAATGATTTTCAATAGATTGGTTATCTCCTATGTCGCTAACCACACGATCAAAAAGGCAAGCAACACTACGCTCGTGTACAGGAATAAGCATACCACTTTGTAACATAGCTTGTAATAATCCAACAGTTTTTAGTGTAATACTTTTTCCGCCAGCATTAGGACCTGAAATAACAATAATTCTATTTTCGGCACTTAATTCAACAGTTTGAGGAAATGTCTTTTCACCTTTTTCTTTATTGGTTAAATAGAGTAGTGGGTGATAGGCGTCCTTTAAAAATAATTTGCGTTCATTGGTTAGTTCTGGCAATATAGCATCCATGCTTCTGGCATATTTTGCCTTAGCAGAGATAACATCTATCTTAGTTAAAAAAGTTTGGTAATCATTAAGAAGAGGTAGAAAAAGTCTAATATGATCAGTTAGCTCTTTTAAAATTTTGATGATTTCCTCTTTCTCTTCATATTCCAGATTATTAAGCTCTCTGGTATGTTGTAAGGTGGTTTCTGGTTCTATGTAAACAATACTACCCGTTTTACTACCTCCCATTATAGCACCTTTTACTTTTCTTCGGTACATAGCTTTAACAGCAAGAACACGTCTATTATCTACAACAGACTCTCTTATATCGTCAAGGTAATCTAAACCATGATATCTTGTTAAGGCTGAGGAAAAGCTACTATTTATTTTCCCTTTTAATTTACCAATTTCTTGTCGTAATTCTGAAAGTTTAGGTGAAGCTTCGTCCTTAATATCTCCAAAACGATCTACTACTGCATCTACTTGTTCTATGATGGTAGTTGTAATTTCAATATGACTACTATACTGCTGAAGTTTTGGGTAGTATTCTTTAAATTTTTCTAAAAACTTAACAATAGCATTAGAAGTTAGAGACA
>JASBSE010000423.1 GCA_030149115.1 Winogradskyella sp.
GTTAATGCATATTTTTTATTTCCCCAAAAGGCTTCGTTAGATTTTACATCTACAATTCTAATATTTTTATTATTGGCTTCGAAACGTTCCATGACTTCTAATGTTTCGTCAGACGAACTATCATTAACCAATACAACTTCAAAATTGCTGTAATTTTGATTGAGTATATAAGGAAGGTTTTCTTCTAAATTTTTAGCTTCATTTTTAGCACAGATAATCACTGAAAGTGGAATGTGCTTTTTTAGTGTAGTCTCAGAGCGCTTTACAGCAAAAGAAAAAAGAAATGTTGAATAATAAATAAGCTGTATACCAACTATAACTACGAATACTATAAATAGTATAGAGGCTAAGCTCATTAAAACTTATGAGTGTTGAGGTTCGTTACAATCTTTGAATTGATCAGGAGTTTTTCCGCAAAAACCACAAGCTTCCCCTTCTTTATTTAACATCGGATTTTGACTAGCACAAGTACCAGCAAATTTACCATCTTTCTTAGCCCAGATTTTAATAGCAATCCCAGCAAAAGCCAAGACTAGCATTCCTAATGTGAGAAGTAATAATTTCATTGTACTTAAAATTTGATGCAAAGATAACGCTTTATTACAACAACAATAAATTTTAAGTTAAGCGATTTAAATGCTTGGATAAAAAAAAGAGGCGCTACTTGCGCCTCCTTTGTATCGTTTATTTTTTAAAATCTTATTTTTCTCTTAGAGAAATTTCAGCAACTTCGGTATTATTTTCATTGGTTTCTTCACCATCTTTACCGATTTTTATACTTAATGCTAATGCATCTTCCATATACGGAATTTGTTTCATCTTACGATCCGACTCATCTAATATACCTAAGTTCACCATTCGGTCTTGAAGTTCAGCCCAAATTTGATAATGCTGATCTTCTGGTAGTTCAGGCAACTTAATAACATCTATCATCGATGTTTTGTCAACAGGGTTAATATAAGCTACAGTTTTAAGATCTTTAGCTCTGTCATTACCGCTAATAATGTATTTTCTTGCATTAGGGTTGTTCAGTTTACTCAATTCAGAGGATAACTCAGATAATCTATTGTTGTTTTTTTGGATATCACCTCTTAGGTCATAAATCTCATCTATCACCACATTATTTTCATCTAAAAGATTCTTGTTTTTTTGATACAAGAAAAATGTAGATGCAGCAAATAAAATAGCAGCGGCAGTTGCAGCTATACTATACCAAGGTGTTTTTCTGTGTTGTACTAATTGTATAACTTTGGTGTCATTTTTTTCATCTAACGCATCTAAAATGTTTCCTAAAATATTCTTAGGAACATCTACTGCACCAGCCTTGGCAATAATTTCTAAATTATTCTGAAGCTTTTCGTAAGCCTCTGAAGCTTCAGGGTAATTACTAATAAAAAATTCTACCTCCTTTGTTTCCTCATAAGAAGCTTCACCTACTAAGTACTTATTCAGTAGGTTAGAATTTAAAAAGGTATGTAATTTTGTTTCCATAATATTGTTATTCTGGGTCGTAAACTTTTTTAAGTTCGCGTAATCCTATTTTTAATCTCGATTTTATAGTACCAAGAGGAATATCTAATTCATCACTAGCTTCCTGTTGTGTCATACCTTGAAAAAACAGGGCGTCTAACACAATTTGGTACTTTTCTTCGAGTCGTCCAACATGCTCTTTAATATCCAATACATCTTGGTTTAAATTACTTGATGGTAAGATATATACGTTTGAAGTATCGATTTGGACTTCTTTCTGATATCTATTATTAAAACTTCTTAGTTTATCAATGGCAGTATTTCTTGCAATTCGGAATAACCATGTAAATAGTTTAGCCTTTTTAGGATCATATTTATGGGCATTTTTCCAGACTTTGATAAAAGTTTCCTGCAAAGCATCTTGAGCGATTTCTTCGTTTATGGTGACTTTTAAAATAACACCATAGAGACTACTAGAATAGTTTTCATATAATAAATCTAAAGCACGCTTGTCTCCCTTGGCTAATAAATCTATTATTTTCTGTTCGGTTGGTGTGATGCTCAAAATGTTAAAATCTTAGTTTTTAGATTCTTACAACATCCAAAATGGATTTGTAAACGTAAATATAGTCAAATACAGTTATATAAGTATTTCATTATATAAAGTTAGAATAATCATTTTTCATAGAGATTGGTTAGTAGCACATTTAAAAGATTATTCTAAATTCAAAAGTCGTAACCCTCATTACGACTTTTGTTTTTATATAATGT
>JASBSE010000439.1 GCA_030149115.1 Winogradskyella sp.
AAGGAAAAGACCACCATTGAAAAGTACTTTATAAAATTAAAAATTGAAAAAGTCAAGGAACTCATACAGCTTAAACAGCATTCCTTCTCTGATATAGGGTACTTATTGGATTACAGCAGTGTAAATCACTTATCTAGACAATTTAAGGATGTGGTTGGAATGAGTATGACAGATTATAAAAACACAGAAAATTGGAAGCGAAATTATTACGATGAAATTATGTAGATAAGAACGAAAGTTGTGCAGATAAAGGCTAATGTCATTCGCTATTTTCATCAAACTAAAATGAATAAAAAATGAAAGCAATCTTCCTCACATTATTAATTATCCCAATACTGGGAATTGGACAGACCATAAAAAACATTGACTTTGTGTCCCCTTTTCACGACGGTCTTTCAGCTGTAAAAAAAGGAAATAGCTGGGCATTTATTGACCAAAACGGCTCTATAATCATTGATTTTAGAGAAGACTTGGTAAAGACCAAAACCGACGGGGGCTACTATCCTCTGTTCAGTAATGGAAAATGTATTATAGCCCACAAAAAAGATGATATACTCTATTATGGGTTCATTGACAAAAAAGGAAACATAAGTATCGAACCACAGTTTCTAAATGTCTTAAACTTTCAAGGTGACAAAGCCTTGGCATTAATAGTACATAAAGAGACCATAGGCTATAATGATATCTTTAAAAAAGATGTTGTTAACTACCATTATTTTGAAGTGGTCATCGATGAGAATGGAAATTCTTTAGACCACCTTACCCAATTGGCTTTACATATTTCCCCAAAATACTCTAAAAGCAAAGAACCACCTGTTATCACATCTAAATTTATTTCTGATAATCTGATAGCAGTAAAAAGCGATGAAAATAAATGGAACTTAAGAAAAATCAAGTAGTAAGATGTATTCACTTAAAGAAAAAATAAAAAAGTAATAAAACTAAAGATTATGAAAAACAATCACTGGATATGGATGATTATAGGCTGTGGTTTACCGCTTCTGTTCATCTTTTTAGCACCTTCTTTTGGTATAGGAGGAGGCTCTTCCCTTTTCATCTTCATATTATTTATGTTCGCCATTCACCTGTTTATGCCTCACGGGTCTCACGGCCACGGAGGACACAGACACAACAATGGAAACCATAATAATCACGAACATAATGAAAAGCAGTCTGATGATGGTTCAACAGAGAAAAGAAAAGGACATCAACATCATTAATAGCAAATGTTATGAAACAAAAATTTCAAATAAGCGGAATCAGTTGTGGCGGATGCGTTGCAAGGGTCAAGAAAACCTTGGAGAATCATCCTAATATCGAAAAAGCAGAGATTTTTTTGGCACCGAAAGGGGCTACAATTATCACTATAAACGAAACGCTCTCGGTTGAAGACATACAAAAGCAACTTGATGAACTCAACGGATATACAATTTCAAAAATAAATCAATAACAATTTAAAACTAAAAATTATGCATTTATACGACGGACACTTTGGAGGTATGCACCTTATATGGTGGATAATATGGATTATTTTCTTGGCTTGGGTATTCTTTATCCCAACAGACATTCCATATCAAAAAACAAAGAATGACAACCCACTTGATATTTTAAAAAAGCGCTTTGCAAAAGGCGAAATATCAAAGGAAGAATTTGAAGAATCAAAAAAGATTTTAAAATCAGATAACTAATCTTAAATCATAAAAATATGTACCGATTAAACATAAAAAAACTTGGTTTTGCCTTCGGACTTACCGGAGCGTTAATTTACTTAGGCTGTATGATAGTGATGTCAACAGCAGGAAGGGAAGCAACGATAGATTTTTTCAATAGCCTTTTACACGGCTTAGACACAACAAGTATAATTAGGATGGATGTGCCCTTGTGGGAAGCTGGTTTAGGAATTGTACAAACCTTCATTCTCGGATGGCTTATTGGCGCTTGCATAGGAGCTTTTTACAACGCTCAATTAAAAGTTAAAAAATAGGAGGTGTAACCTTATGCAATTTGTCTGGTTTATATGGTCATTAATAATTCTTGCTCTTTGGGCGGGCATCTTTCTTTATAAAAAACAATCAAGAAAAGAAATGCTCAAAATGAGCTTGATTACTATGCCTTTTGGCTTGACAGAACCATTATTTGTACCAGAATACTGGATGCCACCGTCACTTTTTGATTTAGCAGAAAAAACAGGTTTTGATATTGAAAGTCTCATTTTTTCTTTTGCTATCGGTGGTATTGG
>JASBSE010000447.1 GCA_030149115.1 Winogradskyella sp.
AGAGCTTATGGATATTGTAAATTTAGAAAGTTCAAACGGATTATTAAATAAATTCTACTATGGTTTCAACCCAAACAATTGATATGTCAAAATATAAATTATTACTACTAATTATTTTTCTAGGGAGTTCGCTAAATATCATAGCCCAAGAAGAAAAAAAAGATTATAGCAAAAATGTAGCTACATTAGATAGCACCATTGAAACTCTTTACACCGTCATTTCTGGCGACAAAGGCTTTGAACGCGATTGGGCTTTATTTAAGCATTTGTTTCACAAAAATGCAAAGCTAATTCCTACTGGTAAGAACAAAGAAGGAAAACAAATAGCGCGCTACATGACACCTGACGATTACATTAGTAGCTCAGGAAAATGGTTAGTGGAAAACGGATTTCATGAAGTTGAAATTAACAGAGAAGTACAAACATTTGGAAACATTACACAAGTGTTTAGCACATACGAGTCTTTCAAAAATAAAGACGATGATAAGTCTTTTATGAGAGGTATTAATAGTATTCAGTTACTAAATGATGGCGAACGTTGGTGGATTATCAATATTTACTGGATGCAAGAAACCAAAGACAACCCAATTCCTGAAGATTATTTGCCAAAGAATTAATCTTATTTTTATCAAAAGTAAAAACAACATCATGCTAAAAACACTCAAAATTAATTTCATTCTAGCTCTTGCAATTGCTTTTTCTTTCCAAAGCTATGCTCAAGATACAACAGAAAAAGCAACACCTATTTTCAAAGATGGCGAAGCTCAAATTGTTGAAGCCTTCAATAATCCAGAGAAATGGGTACATCACGATTTATGGGTAGAAACCGAATTTGACACAGATGGTGATGGTGATTTAGACAGAATGCATGTTTCTGTTACCAGACCAGAGCAAACAGATACAGAAGATTTAAAATTACCTATCATCTATGTTACAAGCCCATATTTTGCAGGAGTGGCTGGAGATACACCAGGTATTATGTGGGATGTAGAAAGAGAATTAGGTGGTAAATCTGAGCCTCGTACACATCCTGAAGTAAAAAGACGTGCAGCACCTAGACCAATGATTTCGTATTCTCATATCAAAAAATGGTTACCTAGAGGTTATATTGTTGTACACTCATCTTCACCAGGAACAGGATATTCTGATGGTGCACCAACTGTTGGTGGGCCCAATGAATCTTTGGCACCAAAAGCAGTTATCGATTGGTTGTGTGGAAGAGCAAAAGGTTATACTGAGCGAGATGGTAAAAAAGAAGTAAAAGCATATTGGTCTACAGGAAAAGTAGGTATGACAGGTACATCGTATAATGGCACATTACCTCTAGCTGCTGCAACAACCGGTGTTGATGGTTTAGAAGTTATTATTCCAATTGCACCTAATACGTCGTATTATCATTATTACCGTTCTAACGGTTTGGTACGGTCTCCTGGAGGTTATTTGGGTGAAGATATTGATGTGCTTTACGATTTTATTCACAGTGGTGATGAGGAAAATAGAGCTCACAACAATAAAGTGGTTAGAGATACTGACATGATGAACAATATGGATCGTCAATCTGGTGATTATAGCGATTGGTGGGCAGCTAGAGATTATCTTAACCAAATGGACAATATGAAAGCTGCATTGTTGATGTCTCATGGTTTTAACGATTGGAATGTAATGCCAGAGCATAGCTATAGAATATACAAAGCTGCTAAAGACAAAGGACTTCCTGCTCAGATTTATTACCATCAAAATGGTCATGGTGGTCCACCACCAATTTCAATGATGAACAAATGGTTTACTAAATATCTTCATGGTGTAGATAATGGAGTTGACGAAGAAGAAAACAAGGCGTATATCGTAAGAGAATACGATGA
>JASBSE010000466.1 GCA_030149115.1 Winogradskyella sp.
GTCCTTCAATATCAAAAATGATATTATTAAAAACATAGCAAGAGCTAGGTTTTATGTAAGACATGTTAATCTCATAAGTTTGACCTTGAATAAAATACTCTGGTAATTCAACATTTGTGATAGGCATAAACTCTGTGTGAACCACAGGATCGTCATTCTCTACGCTACACGACATTGATAATCCAACCATCATAAGGAGTAAAAAGGCGTACTTTTTCATCACTCTATAAAATTAATTCCACCCATTAGATGCAGAAATTGTAAAAGGGTTGCGTCTAAAAAATAAAAAAATCCTGTTTTTAGCAGGATTTTTTTATAATTTACTGATTATCATTGATTAATGACCGAACTTTTTCTTCCAATTCGTCCATTAAATCAGGATTGTCTTTAATTAAAGATTTAACAGCGTCTCGTCCTTGACCTAGTTTTGTGTCTTCGTAGCTAAACCAAGAACCGCTCTTTTTTACAATATCTTTTTCAACGGCCAAATCTAAAACTTCACCTACCTTAGAAACACCTTCTCCATACATAATATCAAATTCGGCAGTTCTAAATGGTGGTGCAACTTTGTTTTTTACGACCTTCACTCTAGTCTTATTACCCATTACATCTCCGTTGCTATCTTTAATTTGAGTAGAACGTCTTATATCTAAACGGACAGATGCATAGAATTTTAAGGCATTACCACCAGTAGTGGTTTCTGGGTTTCCAAACATTACACCAATTTTTTCACGTAATTGGTTAATGAAAATCATAGTACAATTAGTTTTGCTAATTGAGGCTGTAAGCTTTCTTAATGCTTGAGACATTAAACGCGCATGTAAGCCCATTTTAGAGTCTCCCATTTCTCCTTCAATCTCACTTTTTGGGGTTAATGCGGCAACAGAATCTACTACAACTATGTCTATCGCACCCGAACGCACCAAATTATCAGCAATTTCTAAAGCCTGCTCTCCATTGTCTGGCTGAGAGATAATTAAGTTTTCTAAATCAACACCAAGCTTTTCTGCATAAAAACGATCAAAAGCATGCTCAGCATCAATAAAAGCAGCAATACCTCCAGCTTTTTGTGCTTCGGCAATAGCATGAAGTGTTAAGGTTGTTTTACCTGAAGATTCAGGACCGTATATTTCTATTACTCTTCCTCTTGGATATCCGCCTACTCCTAAGGCAATATCTAAGCCTAAAGAGCCAGACGAAATTGCATCTACATCTGCAATAGCCTGATCACTCATCTTCATTACAGTACCTTTTCCGTAGGCTTTATCTAACTTATCTAGCGTTAGCTTTAACGCTTTTAATTTTGCATCTTTTTCACTACTCATTTCTTCTTATGTCTTAATTAAAATTGATATCAAAAATACCACTTATTTTAATTTTTTCAATTTTATGACGCAACCATTTTACACTTTTCACATCTATAAAATGAAAATGGAAAAAATTGCTATGAATATCTTAATTGAAAAGTTAGAGTTTGATTGAAAATTTCTCTAATTGCTCTCAATTAGTTCACAAATTGAATCTTAAGGTATTTGGGTAAGAGGCTGTTGATAGGGTCAACAGCCTTTACTTAAATAGAAATATTTTTTCATAATAATTTTTTAGTTTAAAAAGCACTTTGACAAAATCAAGGTGCTTTTTTAATTCTAGTTGGTTAAAAGTAATACCTTTGCACAAAATTCTTTAACCTTAAAAATTAGTATAGCATGCAACTGTACAATAACTTAAGTGCTAAAGAAAGAGC
>JASBSE010000488.1 GCA_030149115.1 Winogradskyella sp.
CTAAAGAATAAAAACCAGAAGGAAATTCTAACCAATGCAACACACTTTAATCCGGTTGATTTGGTTTGTGGTGTAAAAAACTACAAAGGAGAAAAGTTTGATTTAGAAGATTTTGTGGATCATAATGCAGCATTTATTACGGCGAAAACCAAACTAGGAAAAGATCTTAAAGCATTAGAATTACCTGGACTTTGGAATGGTAGTATGGCACATTGGAACACTATTTTTGTTGAGGTGCCAATCATTACATTCAACCCAGTAAAAACAGTAAACGATTTATTAAAGGCACCACATCAAATCGACTAATTGTGGATGTTGAAGCCTTAAAATCTGAGTTAACATATAAAGCTGTCCGAAGTTCTGGTAGTGGTGGGCAGAATGTCAACAAAGTAGCTACAAAAGTAGTGCTCTACTTTAATCTTGAAGCTTCAGAACAATTTACAGACGAAGAAAAAGTACGTTTGGTAGATTTTTTTCAGAATAGATTGAATAAACAAGGTGTTTTAATCTTAGATTCTAGCGAAAGCCGAAGCCAGTTTAGAAACAAAGCCTTGGTTACTCAAAAGTTTTTAGATCTTATTGTAGAAGGATTAAAAGAAGAAAAGGAGCGTAAATCCACCAAAGTACCTAAAGCGGTAAAACGTAAGCGTCTCGATTCCAAACGCAAAAACGCTGAAAAAAAGGCAAATAGAAAACCACCAAAAATCGATTGACTTAAAAGCTCGTCACTTCGAGTGATTCTTAAGTATGAAGAATAGTGTCGAGAAGTTTTAATTATTGCAGTTTTTCATTTGCTAATATTTAAATGTGACATATCTTTGCAGCGTTCTCAAAAAAGGGGTGCCAATAAGTGGCTGAGATCATACCCATTGAACCTAGAACAGGTAATGCTGTTTAGGAATTTAAGATGACTTGTCATGCTGAACTTGTTTCAGTATGGTATCATCACAAAATCAATTATTAACAAAGAATAATTACCTCTTTTTATTCGATTATAAATTTATAGTCGTAATGAAAAACTTATTCAACAATCTCTTAAAAACAAAACGACAGAGATTATCACTTTTCATTTTTATTTTAAGCCTTTGTTCAGCTTATGGACAAGAAAAACAGCAAGACAGTACTAAAACAGAAAAACTAGATGAAGTTTTAGTAAAAGCAGTTCGTGTAAGGGAAAAAGCGCCGATTACACATTCTAATGTAACTAAAGAAGAGATTGCAAAACGTAATTTAGGGCAAGATATTCCTGTGTTGTTAAATTTTTTACCATCTGTGGTTACCACAACAGATGCAGGTGCAGGTGTAGGTTATACAGGTATTAGGGTAAGAGGTGTGAGTCCACAATCTACTAATGTAACTATTAATGGTATACCTTATAATGATGCAGAATCTTTAGGAACATTTTGGGTTAATTTAGGAGACATAGCATCTTCTGTAGAAAGTTTACAGCTACAACGTGGTGTTGGTACATCTACCAATGGTTCTGGTGCTTTTGGTGCAAGTATCAATGTACTTACAGATGCTGTTGCAAAGGATGCTTATGGCGAAATTTCAAATTCTTTTGGTAGTTACAACACCAGAAAGCATACAGTAAAATTTAGCACAGGATCGTTAAACGATCATATTGAAATTGCTGGTCGTTTGTCTAATATTGTTTCAGATGGTTACATCGACCGAGCTTCAGCAGACTTAAAATCTTATTTCTTACAAGGAGCTTACGTAGATGACAATACTTTAATAAAAGCGGTTGTATTTGGTGGTAAAGAAGTAACGTACCAATCTTGGAATGGTTTAGAAGATCTAGACTTACTTGAAAATGATAGAACCTACAACACAGCAGGAATGTACGAAGACGATGAAGGAAATATCAAATTTTATGATAACGAGGTAGATAATTACAGCCAAGATCATTATCAATTACACTGGAATCAACGTTACAACAATAACTGGTCTACAACTATTGGCTTAAACTATACCAATGGTCGTGGATATTTTGAGCAGTATAAAGAAGATGAAGATTTTTCAGATTATGGTTTAGAAACATTAGACTTTAATGGAGAAGTGGTCAACACTACGGACCTTATTCGTCGTCGTTGGTTAGATAATGATTTTTATGTTGTAAATGCCACTGCAAACTATAAAGACGCTAATATCGATTTAATTTTTGGTGGTTCTTTTAGCCATTATGACGGAGATCATTTTGGTGAAATTATTTGGGCAGAATTTGCCAGCCAAAGCGAAATTAGAGACCGTTATTACGATGGTAATAGTTTAAAAAATGATTTATCCGTTTTCTCTAAAGCGAACTATAAGCTAAATGATAAAGTGAGCCTTTACGGAGATTTACAAGTTAGAAATGTAACCTATAAAACCTTCGGAAACACCTCTGATTTAGTAGATTTTGAAGTTAATAAAGATTTTACATTCTTTAATCCAAAAGCAGGTATAACGTATGATTTAAATGCAGGCAACAGCCTTTATTTCTCTTATGCCAGAGCCAACAGAGAACCAAACCGTACCGATTTTGAAAGTAATAACGATATTGAGCCAGAGCAGCTTAACGATTTTGAATTAGGTTGGAGACACAAAAACGGAAACTTTACGTTTAATGCCAATGCTTACTACATGTTGTATAATGAGCAATTGGTGTTGTCTGGTCAGTTAGATGATGTTGGTAACCCAATACGTACTAATAGTGGTGAGAGCTATCGTTTAGGTTTAGAGTTAGAAGCTATAATTCCGGTAACACCAAAATTAACCTTACAACCTAATGTAACGCTGAGCTCTAATAAAAATAAAGAAACGATCATAGATTTTGATGGCGAATTACAAAACTTAGGCAAAACAGATATCTCGTTTTCACCAGAACTTGTAGCAGCAAATGCAATTGTGTTTCA
>JASBSE010000487.1 GCA_030149115.1 Winogradskyella sp.
GGTCTAAGACGTGAGCCTCGACCTGCCATTGGTACTATTATTTTCATTTTATGAGTTTATTCTATTTTAATCAATATTTAATTCTATTCCTCTGTCCTCACAGATTTGTTTGAAACTATCTACTTTATCTTGTTCTTTGAATAAAGTGAACAGATACTGCATAACTTTTTCTGCATCTGCCGAATAAGGTGATTTAGACTCTTTATATAAGAAATAAGCATCTATTACGCTATTAAGTGATTCCTCTAGTTTATTATTACGCATGTAGGTTAATGAAAGCCCATAATGTCCTTCTGGATCATTTGGATAAGCATCTTTTAACTTAGTATACCAGTATTCGGCATTCTCATAATCCTTTTTGTAATTATATGCTACAGCGATATTCATCAAAGGAGTTCTGTTTAATGAATCGATAGCAAT
The DNA here is from genome assembly GCA_030149115.1 of Winogradskyella sp. Lineage (GTDB taxonomy): Bacteria > Bacteroidota > Bacteroidia > Flavobacteriales > Flavobacteriaceae > Winogradskyella. Next base: position 421 of record JASBSE010000487.1, read on the forward strand.
AGAGTTTTTATAGGCTTCAATGGCTTTATCATAATCGTGAAGTTCTCTGTAAGTTCTTCCTAAATTATCCCAGGCAAAAACAAACTTATCATCTATTTCTACAGCTTTTTTATAAAACTTTAAGGCTTTTTCATAATTTCCCTTTTCACTAGCCGCAAGTCCTTTGTTGTAAAAATCACTTGCCTTATCGTTAGAGGAATACGAGTATAGTTTTTCTTCATCATTAGAAAATGTAATTTTCTTAAGCGCCTCACATTCGTTTACTAATTGTCGTTGAATATCATTATAAAAGGCTTTTATATTTTCAACTGTATTTAAATCAATATACTTTCTAGCATTTGAAGCAGAAACACTTTGTGTAATACACTCTGATATAAACTGATTCTTTTCATCAAGAGAAATAGAGGTAGAAATTTCATTTATACACTCACAAGATTCTTTTGTAGAATTATCTAAATACTTTTGATATTCATTACCCTTATTAATTTGATTCTTGTAAACCTCACATTCCTTCTCTAAAATTTTGAGTGCCTTTTTCTTATCCTTTTCCGTTACCTTATCAGAAGTTCCATCAGAATTTATGGTAATAGTTGAATCCTTATCTGTTGGAATACCAGATATTAAAGCACCCAATACACTTGCTGTGTAACAATCATTGAATTTTTCATCAAAATTTTTTGAGAGGGCTTTCGGGTTTTCATTTTCTAGACATTCACAGATAATAGTTGCCATTATCTCTTCCTTTTTTTGCTTCTTATCTTGTGCTTGCGCAACACAAACTATTAAAAAGGTGCCGAAAAGAATAACTTTGGTAAAGACAGTTTTCATATTTTGAGTTTATTTGGTTCCTGTGCTTCCAAAGCCACCTTCGCCTCTATCAGTTTCAGAAAGTTCTTCAACCTCTATCCACTCTGCTCTTTCGTGTTTTGCAATTACTAACTGCGCAATACGTTCACCATTTTGAATTGTAAATTCTTCATTAGAAAGATTGACTAAAATTACACCTATTTCACCTCTATAATCTGCATCTACTGTTCCTGGTGCATTAAGTACTGTAATTCCTTTTTTTGCCGCCAAGCCGCTTCTTGGCCTTACTTGTGCTTCGTAGCCAATAGGTAATTCTATATATAATCCTGTACCTACTATTGTTCTTTCTAAAGGCTTAAGAATTCTATCTTCTGAAAGATTTGCTCTTAAATCCATTCCTGCAGAAGCTATGGTTTCGTAATGCGGTAAATTATGATTGGATTTATTTATAATTTTAATTGTCATCTTTTTTTTAATAATTGTTTAAGTTCTTTTCTTTCTAATAAAACAATACCTGCAATAAAAGTAAGCATTAAAGCAACGCTGAAAAAATAGTTGCCTCTTAGATGTTTAAAAGAAATATAAGATAGTACTATAGCCAATCCTATATAACCTAAAATTCTTGAAACTTGATAAGGCACTTTATAATGTTTTTGCCCTAATACATAAGACATAATCATCATTATAAAATAAGCTACAAGCGTAGTCCAAGCTGCTGCTATAAAATTATATTTTGGTAATAATATAATATTAAGTGCTATGGTAATAATGGCTCCTATAATTGAAATATACATTCCAAACCGAGTTTTGTCTGTGAGCTTGTACCAAATTGCAAGGTTAAAATAGATACCTAAAAACAAATTGGCCAATAGCACAATTGGTACAATCTCTATAGCTTTCCAGTAAGTTTCGTCTCGTACAATTAACGCTTTAAAAACATCTATAAATCCAACGATGAACAATAACATTAATGCGCCACAAATAACGAAGTACTTCATTATTAAAGCATAGGTGTTTTTGGCATTTTTTTCTTTTGCGTGATTAAAGAAAAAGGGCTCTGCTCCTAACCTAAAGGCTTGAATGAAAATAGTCATAAACACGGCTAATTTATAGCAACCAGCATAAGCGCCATTAATGTCTTTTCCTAAAACATTTGGAATTAGCCATTTATCAAAGTTCTCGTTAATAACATAGGCAAGACCTGCAATCATAATAGGCAAACCATAATTTAGCATTTGTTTGAATATCGCTTTGTCAAAAACCCATTTGGTTTTCAGAAAATAAGGAAGTAGTAAAATTATAGTAACTGCACTTGCAGCAAGGTTGGCAATAAAAATATACTTTACCAAATCTGTTTTTTCGTATCCTGAAAACTCGATATTAAACTTTGGGATTGCCCAAAGAAAAAAGAAGTTAAGTAACACATAGATAATTATGTTACTCAACTTAATAAATGTGAATTTAATTGGCTTTCCTGTTGCTCTTAAATAGGCAAATGGCGATACAACTAAGGTGTCTAAAGCCAATACTCCAATTAGATAGTTAAAGTAGTCTAAGCGAAGATTTACAAATTCTGCTAATGGTTTATTAAATAGCAGCACAACCGCAAACACAAATAATGTGGAAACCAATAAACTAATTAAAGTTGTAGAGTAGACTTTGTCTTGATTCTTCTGTTTGCTAAAAAACCTAAAAAAAGCTGTCTCCATACCATAGGTAAGCAAAACATTAAAAAATGCAGCATACACATAAAAGTATGTGTTGTCGGAATAGCTAACAGTATCTAATGTTTCTGTGTGTAGAGGTACAAGAATAAAATTCATAAGTCTAGGCAAAACTGTTGCCAAACCATAAATTATTGTGTCTTTAAAAAAGGTTTTGAGTACGCTCAATTGCTTAATAATGAAATTGCTTCAAAAATATTAAATATAAATGGGTCTTTGGATACTTAAATAAAAAAGCCTCACTAAAAAGTAA
>JASBSE010000494.1 GCA_030149115.1 Winogradskyella sp.
GGCAAGAATGGTTGTTGCCGTCGTCATCAAACAAGGACGGATACGCTTTTCTCCAGCCTCAATTACTGACGCTCTTATTCCTTTTCTGTCTTTAGGCTTGTTTTTATCAAAGGTCTGTGTGAGGTAGGTTGCCATTACCACACCGTCGTCTGTGGCAATACCAAACAATGCAATAAACCCAACCCAAACGGCAACACTCAAGTTTATAGTGTGCATTTGGAACAGGTCTCGTAGGTTTTCACCAAAGAAGCTAAAGTTCAAAAACCAATCCTGGCCATAAAACCAAATCATTAAAAAGCCTCCCGCAAACGCTACGGCAATTCCTGTAAATACCATAAGGGATGTTGCAACAGAACGGAATTGGAAATAAAGAATGAGAAATATAATTAGCAATGCGAGTGGCACAACTACACCAAGTGTTTTTTCGGCCCTTAATTGGTTCTCATAGGTTCCTGTAAATTGATAGTTAATTCCTTTTGGCACAACAAGCTGTCCATTATCAATCTTTTCTTGTATGAGCGCTTGGGCGTTTTCTACCACATCTACCTCGGCATAACCATCCAACTTATCAAAGAGCACGTAACCTACTAAAAAAGTATCCTCACTTTTTATGATTTGTGGTCCTTGCTCATAACGAATGGTAACCAATTCACTTATGGGTACTGGGTTGCCCTTTTCTACCGGAACATAAATATCTTTTAAGTCATTAGGATTTGCACGTAGTTCTCTTGGGTAACGTACACGTATTCCATATCGCTCCCTGCCTTCAACAGTTTGTGTAAGCACCATACCACCTATAGACACTTGTATCACTTGCTGTACCTGCTGTATGGAAATACCATAACGAGCAAGCTTGTCTCTATCGATATCCAATAAAAGGTAAGGTTTACCAACTATTCGGTCTGCAAAAACCGCTTCATCCTTAACACCGTCGGCTTGTTTTAATATATCCTCCAATTGCACTCCAAAGGCTTCTATCTCATTTAAATCTTGCCCTTTCACTTTGATACCCATTGGCGCTCGCATACCCGTTTGAAGCATTACCAATCGGGTTTCAATAGGTTGTAATTTAGGTGCTGAAGTAACTCCGGGAAGTTTAGTTACCTTTACAATCTCTTTCCAAATATCATCGGGCGATTCAATTTCTGGTCGCCAGTTTCTATAATACTCACCATCATCGTCTGGTATAAGTTGTCTATCGGTAATGTTAAAAGGGTCTTTTAATAAGGTGGCATCATACTTGCCTTCGTCTACTTCCAATTCAACATTTGGATTTGTAACCAAGCTACCATCCTTTAACATAAAGAGACCATCTTCATTAACTTTAAATCGTTGTCTTTCTCTTTTATCATTTAAAATGTATTCAGACTTGTACTGAATTACATTTTCATACATTGACAACGGTGCTGGGTCTAAAGCCGATTCTGTACGTCCAGATTTACCAACCACCGTTTCAATCTCTGGGATGCTAGCAACGGCCATATCTAGTTGTTGCAATACGCGCTTATTCTCTTCAACTCCAGCGTGGGGCATTGATGTGGGCATTAAAAGAAAAGACCCTTCATTAAGTGATGGCATAAATTCCTTACCCGTATTCCGCATTATCATAACACCGAAGACAACAATAGCAGTAGGTATCGATAGAAACAAGAGTTTATTGCGTAACGCCCAATTTAATATGCGCACGTAATAGCTCCTAAAAAGCGTAAATATACCCAACAGGCCAAAGCATATTAGGCCTACAAATATTAAGTTCCAGAAAATGCTTCTATCTACACCCAATGGTCTCCAATATTCCGCCAACAAGAATACAATGGCAAAGGCTGAAATAAATATGTTGATGATATTAGCTCTATCTGCCGATATTTTTTCTTTAATAGACAGTAAACCAACGATACCATATGCAACCAGTATAAGCCCAAGGGTATGTCCAAAAATTACTGCTAACAGACCAATTATTACTAAAGCAATATTGAGAATGTATCTAAAAGAAATTTTTACATTACGCTTTCTGAAAAAATAGGCTGCAAAAGGTGGTATAAGAAATAATGCCACTATAAGAGATGCTGTGAGTGCCGCTGTTTTTGTGAAGGCCAAAGGTCTAAATAACTTACCTTCAGCTCCTATCATAGTGAATACAGGAATAAAACTTATTATTGTGGTCATAACAGCAGTTAGAATAGCGCCAGAGACCTCGGCTGTGGCATTATATACAACTGTATTCATTGGTAGGTTCTGGTCATTTTCATCTATATGACGCAGTACATTTTCAGATAGAATAACTCCCACATCTACCATTGTACCAATGGCGATGGCAATACCAGATAAGGCGACAATATTGGCATCTACATTAAACAACTTCATTGATATAAAAACCATCAATACCGCCACAGGTAATAGTCCTGAAATCAATACAGAAGCTCTGAGGTTGAATACCATAATGATAATTACGAAAATGGTTATCAAAATTTCTAGAGTCAATGCTTCATCAAGTGTTCCTAATGTTTCCTGTATGAGTTCGGTTCTATCATAAAAAGGAACAATGGTCAACTGCGATGTCCTTCCATCGCTCAGAGTTTTAGAAGGTAAGCC
>JASBSE010000070.1 GCA_030149115.1 Winogradskyella sp.
TAAACAAAACTTCTTTCTAATTTATCTCAATAAAATTGGTTTAATTGTTAATAAATTATGTACTTTTGCGCCGAATTTATCTAGAGTAATATTTTTCAAAAGAAAAAAATGAAGATAGCAAACAAACCTATCAAATCTTACTTACTGATTGTATTAGCGTTAACAACATTTTTTAGTTATGCTAGTGATCCTGTAAAATCGCAAGACGGAGGAATTGTAGATTCAGAGCAAGAGGTTAAAGATTACATCCTTCATCACTTAAAAGATTCTCACGACTTTCATTTGTTTTCTTATACTAGCGATGGTGAAAGAAAGCACATAGGTTTTCCACTTCCAGTAATTGTTTGGGGAGAAAACGGATTAACAACGTTTATGTCTTCTGCATTTCATCACGATGATTCAGGGGAAGTTATAGTAGAAAAGAATGGTTCCAGATTCGTTAAGATTCATAGTAAAATATACGAGTTAGAAGAAGGGGCAGAAGCTGTTGATGATTTTCATCACCCAACAAACGCTCACAAAGTTTTAGACTTTTCTATCACAAAGAGTGTGTTAGGTATTTTAGTCATTGGTCTTTTAATGTTGTTCTGGTTCTCTAGATTAGCAAAGCAATACAAAAAGAAAAGTGTCCCAACAGGTTTTGGTAGAGTTTTAGAGCCACTTGTAGTTTATGTGCGCGACGAAATCGCAAGACCAAATATTGGAGACAAACACTATAGAAGGTTTACAGGTTATCTGTTAACGGTATTCTTCTTTATTTGGATAATGAATTTAGTAGGTTTAATGCCATTTGGTTTTAATATAACTGGTCAGTTAGCAGTTACTGCAGCTTTAGCGGTATTAACCTTAATCATATACACATTTAGTGCTAAAAAAGATTACTGGCAACACGTATTATGGATGCCAGGAGTGCCAATTTTTGTAAAACCAGTATTGGCAATAATAGAATTAGCTGGGCATTTCTTAATTAAACCATTCTCGTTACTTGTGCGTTTGTTTGCAAACATTTCAGCAGGTCACATTGTAGTAATGAGTTTAATTGCAATTATGTTCACATTAAAGAACGAATTAGGTACAGTAGGTGCAACAGGCTTATCGCTTGTATTGTCGTTCTTTATCACGTTAATAGAAGTTCTGGTTGCGTTCTTACAGGCTTATATCTTTACAATGCTTTCAGCATTATTTATAGGTATGGCTGTTGAAGAGCACGATCATCACTAATAGATTTGTTTAATTAATTTTTAAATTTCGTTATGGAAGAAATGACTTCAATGATTCCAAATTTAGTAGGTGCAGGTTTAATTGTAATCGGTGCTGGTATCGGATTAGGTAAAATTGGTGGAAGTGCAATGGAAGGTATTGCACGTCAACCTGAAGCAACTGGTAAGATCCAGACTGCGATGATTATTATCGCTGCATTATTAGAAGGTTTAGCATTCGGTGCTTTATTCTTAGGAAAATAAGAATCGAAAATGTAAACTAATAAACACGAATTCCTGCAACGGTTGGTTGCAGGAGCGTGTTTTATAAAAATTAAAAAAATCAAAGTAAATATATAATGGAGCAATTATTAAACGATTTTTCACCAGGATTATTTATAGTACAAACAATACTGTTTTTACTATTAATCTTTTTAATGGTGAAGTTTGCGTGGAAACCAATTCTTAACTCTTTAAACGACAGAGAAGAAGGTATTAAAACTGCACTAGATGCAGCGGAGAATGCTAAAAAAGAAATGGAAAACCTAAACGCAGATAATGAGCGTTTATTAAAGGAAGCGCGTATTGAAAGAGAAGCACTTTTAAAAGAAGCAAGAGAGATGAAAGACAAGATCATTTCTGATGCTACTAATGAAGCGCAAGACAAAGCTGGTAAAATGATAGAACAAGCTCAAGCTGCAATCGAAACTGAAAAGAAAGCAGCAATGGCCGAATTAAAAAGTCATGTCGCTGGTTTATCTATCGAGATTGCAGAGAAAGTTGTACGCGAAGAGTTATCTAACAAAGACAAGCAATTAAAACTTGTTGAAGATATGTTAGGTGAAACCACTTTAAACTAATTATAGATGGCAGAGTCTAGAGCAGCAATACGTTATGCAAAAGCAGTACTTAGTTTAGCTACCGATAATAAGGTGGCTGAAGCTGTTAATACTGATATGAAGCAAATTGCAAATGCTATTGCAGAAAGCAGTGAGTTAGATGCAGTTTTGGTAAATCCTATTGTTAGATCTGCAGACAAAAAAGCAGTATTAACTTCAGTGTTTAAAAATGCTAATGCTGCTACAACAAACTTAATAGATACTTTAATTGCAAATAAACGTGTGGCATTATTAGGAGATGTTGCAAATAAATACACACAATTATACGATCAGTTAAGGGATACACAAATAGCTAAGGTAACTTCAGCAACACCATTAACTAAGGAATTAGAAGAAAAGGTGTTGGCTAAGGTAAAAGAGCTTACAGGAAAAACTACTGAAATAGAAAACACAGTTGATGAATCTATTTTAGGTGGGTTTATCCTAAGAGTTGGAGATTTGCAATATGATGCAAGTATTGCTAACAAACTAAATAATTTAAAAAGAGAATTTACATTAAACTAATAGCTAACGCTAGTAGCTAAAGACTAAATAAAATGGCAGAAGTAAAACCAGCTGAGATATCAGCAATCTTAAAACAACAACTTTCAGGTTTTGAAGCAGGTGCTTCATTAAACGAAGTAGGAACAGTATTAACTGTTGGTGATGGTATTGTACGTGCTTATGGACTTTCTAATGCACAATACGGAGAATTAGTAGAATTCGAAGGTGGCTTAGAAGGTATCGTACTTAACCTTGAAGAAGATAACGTTGGTATCGTATTATTAGGCCCTTCAAAAGAGATTAAAGAAGGTGCAACAGTAAAACGTACTAATCGTATTGCATCTATTAAAGTAGGTGAAGAAATGGTTGGTAGAGTTGTTGATACTCTTGGTAACCCAATTGACGGTAAAGGACCAATTGGTGGTGATTTATACGAAATGCCATTAGAGCGTAAGGCACCTGGTGTAATTTTCCGTCAGCCAGTAGATGAGCCAATGCAAACAGGTATCAAATCTATTGATGCTATGATTCCTGTAGGTAGAGGTCAGCGTGAGTTGGTAATTGGTGACCGTCAGACAGGTAAGACTACGGTTTGTATCGATACCATCTTAAATCAAAAAGAATTTTATGATGCAGGTGAGCCTGTATTCTGTGTATATGTTGCTGTAGGTCAAAAAGCTTCAACAGTAGCAAACATTGCAAAAACATTAGAAGATAAAGGTGCTTTAGCTTATACGGTTATTGTAGCGGCAAATGCATCAGATCCTGCACCAATGCAAGTATATGCTCCTTTCGCAGGTGCTGCAATTGGTGAGTATTTTAGAGATACTGGTCGTCCTGCTTTAATTGTTTATGATGATTTATCTAAGCAAGCCGTTGCGTATCGTGAGGTATCTTTATTATTACGTCGTCCACCAGGACGTGAGGCGTATCCAGGTGACGTTTTCTACTTACATTCTAGATTATTAGAGCGTGCTGCAAAAGTTATCGCAGATGACGAAATCGCTAAAAATATGAATGACTTACCAGAGTCATTAAAGCCAATCGTAAAAGGTGGTGGTTCTTTAACTGCATTACCAATTATCGAAACACAAGCAGGTGACGTTTCTGCTTATATTCCAACAAATGTAATTTCTATTACAGATGGTCAGATATTCTTAGAGTCAGATTTATTTAACTCTGGTGTGCGTCCTGCAATTAACGTAGGTATTTCTGTATCTCGTGTTGGTGGTTCTGCTCAGATTAAATCAATGAAGAAGGTAGCAGGTACATTAAAATTAGACCAAGCACAATTCCGTGAATTAGAAGCGTTTGCTAAGTTTGGTTCTGATCTTGATGCTGCGACATTAAACGTAATTGAAAAAGGTAAGCGTAACGTAGAGATTTTAAAGCAAGCTCAAAACGATCCATTTACTGTAGAAGATCAGGTAGCAATCATTTATGCTGGTTCTAAGAACTTATTAAGAGATGTTCCTGTAGAGAAGGTGAAAGAATTTGAAAGAGATTATATAGAGTACTTAAATGCTAAGCATAGAGATACTTTAGATACATTAAAGGCTGGTAAATTAACAGATGAGGTTATTGATACTTTAACAAAAGTAGCAAAAGACCTTTCTGCGAAGTTTAAAGCTTAATCATATTAATTGTCATCCTGAGCTTGTTTCAGGATCTAATTTAGGTTTATAAAGATTCTGAACTAAATTCAGAATGACAAAAAAGAGAAAATGGCAAACTTAAAAGAAATAC
>JASBSE010000501.1 GCA_030149115.1 Winogradskyella sp.
TTTTCCTTTTGGTAGTCGGTAAATATGTTTTTTAGTGAGGTGTAAGCGTTTTTTCTGCTTTTTGATAGTCATATACCGCCTTTTGCATTTTTGCGAAAATCTGCGTTATTGATTAGGTTCTGAATAGCGTCTACAATTAAATCACTTTGTTTGTTTTCTGTAATGCGTTCAAAATGTAAATCGATTTGATGTTTGAGCCAGTCGCCTGTAACCTCAACGCCTTTTTTGTTTGCATCGTTAACCTCATCCAGTACATAATCTTCTAACTTTCTTAAATCTGAAGTTAGATTTTTTTCATCTGCATAATTTTGTTTTGGTAGTCCAGTATCGGTACTCCAGTTTTTAGGATTGAAGTATAACCCTGTTTTGCGTTTTATTACTTTGGACTTGCTTAATGATAGTCTTAAATAAATAGGTGCATTATCTGACTTACTTTGAAGTATAAATTTAATCGTTGCCATAATTTTGAACTTTTGAACACTCAAATATAATGATAAAATTTAATCTAGTCAGCGTTTAGTCAGCATTTAGTCAGCCGTTTTAAATTTTATTCAATTTCATTACATTTTTAAAAATTACAGTAATAACGGTGTTTGTATTGATTTTTTTAATGCTTTGTAGGTTTTTTAAGGGTTTCAAAAAGTATTAAAAAGAGGGGTTTCTTGTCCCGCCTTCAGTACTAATTGGGACAAATCAATTTTTTTCGATTTGTCCCATTTTTTATTTCCTTTAAAATCCTTGTTAATACTAGAAATTTTTAAAAGTAGTGGATTGATGTCAGCGGTTCGAACACTTTGATTTTCAAATTGGAAGTTTTTAGGGAAAATCGAACCGATTAATCTTCTCTTAAGATCTATATCGCTGTTATTGAATTGTTTATCAAAAGATTCAAGTTTCTTTAGACCATTTTTATAGATTGAAAGTATATCCTTTTGATTTTTCCAGTTTTGCTCAACGGCATTCAATTCAGACAATCTATTTTGATAACGCACTTTTGTACTTTTGTACTCTTCTCTATCAAAATCTCCATCTAAATAAAGATCTTGAAGTCTTTCTAACTTATGCTTTATGGAACTTACTTCTTCATAATGTTTAGGACTCAATCTACTTGATTTAGTGAGACTTTTAAAACGGTTTTCAATAATCTTTTGCAATAACTCACTGGAGTTAGGATTTAGAGAAATCCCACCTAAGAAATCATTGAACCAAGATTCTACTTCTTCAACTTTGTAGCGAGTACTACAAGGCTTTTCACAGTGATAATATGCGTAATACCGACTTCTTCCCTTTGAAGAACTTGCTTTAAGAGGTTTTAGGCAATTAGGACAAAGCACAAAACCTTTAAAGGGATATTTTTTATTGATTTTTTTGTGTCTAACTTGATATTGTCTTTTGCCACCATCAATATGAACTTGAACCTTTTCAAAAAGATCTTTTGTGATAAGTGGCTCGTGGATTCCCTTTATTACCCGCTCAAGCTCATCATTGAAAGCACTTAATATTATGTCTCCATGATAGATGGGGTTTCTGATTATTCTAGCAAATGCAGATTTACTTGTTTTGAAACCCTTACCTTTCAGTTTAATCAATACTGTTTTTTGGGAATATAAACCTAGGCTAAGTAACTTGAACCCTTCTTTTATATACTTAGCATCTTTATTTGGAATTAAAATAGGTTTGTTTTGTTTGTCCCTTCCCATATCGTACCCTTTAGGAGGAGAAACTACATACCTTCCTTCCTTGAAAGCACGCCTAATTCCAGCTTTAACATTCAATGAGCGTCTTTGGTTTTCAACCTCAGGCATGGAAAGGTAAACTGCTAACATCAATCCCTGTTCAGGAATAGATAGGTCTAGAGGTTGTTCGATGGCGTTAACAAGAACTCCTAGTTCCGTGAACTCATTAATCTTGTTATAGGATTCAGAAGTATTACGAGAGAAACGATCCCATTTTGTAAAAAGAACTTGGTCTACTGATTTGTAGTTTTTTTTGATGTAAGACATCATTTTCTTGAACTCAGGACGATTGAAAGTCTTTGCTGAATGGTCTTCCTTGAATATAGAAATAACATTAAAATTGTTATTAGAACAATAGCTGAGTAATTTCTCTTCTTGGTCTCGTAGTGAAAATCCCTTGTCAGCCTGCTCATCTGTGGAGACTCTTACATAGAGAAAAACATTTTTCATAGTATTAAACTTTTTGGTTGCATATGATATCAGCGAAACATTCTAATATCAAAATTATCTCAGTTACTTCGCTATTATCAAAGGCGTTGTTATTATCTTTATTTAATATTTGTTTGGCAACATTGTGAAAACTGGTTTTCTGGTCCATCTCTGTTTGGATTGAAACCAGGCTTTGTTTTCAGGAACTGATTATGTTCTACGATGTGTATCATTTTTGGAAATATTTAAGTATCACTCTTTTTTAATAAGTGTTATTTTGTAATTATCATTGGAGCGTATATCAATTAAAAGCTTTGAGCCTTTCATGATCTTATTTGTTAAAATATATTTAGCTAATTGCTCTCGGCTCTTATGCTGTTCAGTTATAACTAAAGGTTTAATATCTCTTTTCTCAAAAGCTATCTCAACAATTTTAGGTCTTTTAAAAACAACAATATCCCTTATTTGCCTTTCGACATTGAAAAGGTATTTGAGGTCCTTTATTTTTCGGTTATCAAATTCATGTAACAATATCTTTGAAAGAATGGGCACTAATGGAATACTAAGCATAGGTTTTTGTAGATAAATACTCTTTAAATCTAAAATTAAGTCCAAATTGCCATCATGAAACATATAATCGTTTGTTTCAGGTACGAAAAGAAAGTTATGTGGTATTCCGTTTCTATAGAAAGCTGATTTAACAGCATCGGTAAAAGGATTAATAATGGTCCTGAAATAATGCTCCATAAGCAATTCATTACGCAAGTGAGATTTAAGCTTATCAATTTCTTGTTTTGGTAAATTATGGGGGTTATTCTTTATATTATATTCAAAGACTCTATCAGCATACTTTTGCTCTCTAGGTTCTTGCCACACCTTATAGGCTAGCTTCTCTAGATTTTCAATTGAGACTTTAAAACCAATCAATTCACTCACTATCGATACCCAAACTGCTTGAGCGAGGTTAAGTCGTATCCATTTTGCTTTTTTATTTTTTTTATTATCATTATCCGAAATAACATCAACTAGCTTATTTATATCAGGTGATTGTTCTACAGGAACAAATGGGACAATTCGTTCTCTAATCCAATGATTTATATTTTTTGAACTTATGTCTAATTGGTTAGGGCCAAGTTCTCTAGACTCAAAGATGGCATTTCCAATTTCCTCAATTGTTTTTGTTGTCATTGTAAAAATAATTACTCAAATATAGTAAAAAGTAAAAAAAGAATTATATTTGGATATAAAATATTTCAAAATGAAATGGAATATGTTTAAAAAATTGAAAAACAGAATATTAAAATTAAAAAAAGTTAAGTATACCAATACAATACCATTGATATACTAATAGTTTACTACTGGTAAATCATAGGTATACCAACTAAAACACATAAACAAATTACACTATTATGGACACAACAAGAAACGTAACAATAAGCTTCAAGACTACTGCTGAGGAGAAAACAGCTCTACAACAGATAGCTAACGATAAGAACATTTCAAGATCAGAGCTTATAGCTAGTATCGTAAATGGATTTAAAAATCAGTATGATTACATTGGAAAAACATCTCCAAAGGAGAAAGAGCTAAATGAAAAATTAAATAACCTTTTAAAAGAAAACAGAAAACTGATTTTGTCTTTAGAAAATGCCGAGCATAGAATAGAGATAGAACAAAAAGCGAATCAAAAGTATGTCAAAGAACAACTTGAAATGAACAAGACCATTTTCGACATGAAGGGACAACTAAAAACAGCTAAAAAGGACATCGCTAGTTTAAACGAACAGTTAATATCGATTGAAGCGCCTAATAGAGATGATACAAGCCCCGAACTTTTATGGGGCTCTCTGGGCTCATTATTGATATCTGGCCTTGCATTGTTTTTCGCACCAAGGTTATTCAATCACTAACTTAATAAAGCATTTGGAAAAAGGCTGAGTAAGTGCGCAATCCTTAACCCAATTAAAATTTGTAGGTTATTACATATCAACCAATATCTCGTTGGATTAACTGACCACGGTAATCAATTCTGAAAGATATATACGCAATATTAAATAGTTAAAAAACCTATCACAATACGCCAAGTCTATGTATTTAAGTAATTATCACTTTTATCTTGACTATAGGAAGTCTCCAAACTAAAAGTCAGAGTCTAAACTTATTTTGCAAATCTGATATGAGGCAAAAAGGTTAGGAACAATATAGCTGCTCTTACCATTCGGTAGGCCATATAATTGACAAATCTTGAAATAAAACTGGTATTTTTATAGATAGTATCAATCGTAACCTCATTGCATTGATTGATAATATTTTGAAAATCAGAACGTAATAATTCGGAAAAGTAAGGTGAATGTATTTCAACATTCATTTCGATACTTCCATAGCAGCTAAGGTCATTGAGGTTAAATGAACCTATTGTGGACCATTTGTTATCCACCACAGCCGCTTTGCCGTGCACGACAGAATTATTCCATTCATATATTAGCACATTTTGTTTTAAAAATAATGAATATAAATAAGAGGTTGCATTACGTATTAAAGGCACATCACTAATCCCTGCTAATATTAGCGTTACTTTTACTTTCCTTTTACAAGCACCTATTATAGCATTGTTTAGTCTTCTTCCTGGTAAAAAATAAGAACTGACAATGACTATTTCATTCTTGGCTTGGTTGATGGAATTTGTGTAAGAGTCGCATACTTCAGTTTTGTTTTTAAGCCAATCGTTTTGTCTAATACCAACAAGTGTTTTTCCTGCAGAATGTAATACAGGTTTTATTTTTTTTGAGCTTCTGTCTTTAAAAAAATAATCGCGACACAGTTTTTGCAAATCTTGGGCAGCTGGGCAATCTAATTTTATAGCATAATCTAGCCAAGGCTCATCACTTTCTTTACCGCGATATTTATTTGCAATATTTATTCCTCCTATGATTGCAAATTTAGCATCAGCTACAATTACTTTGTGATGCATCCTTCTTCCTAAATAAAAGTTGTTGACAGAAAATAACGGCGAAAAAAATCAAAAAAATATTCCACTCTGCTGCAAATCTTTTATGAAATTATCAGAAAGAGATGAGCTGCCATAAGCATCTAATAGGATATAAACCTTCACATTTCGATGTGCTGCTTCTTTTAAACAATTTGCTATATCATTTCCTGTTTCATCATTTTCAAAAATGTAGGTTTGTAAATGAATCTCTTCTTGTGCATTTTCAATGATTTCTTTCATCTTAACGAAATATTCATCACCGGAATGTATCAATTTTATATGTTCATCGTCCTTAAAAAGCATATTTAAAAATTGAATAAATTTTAGTTCAGAATAATATAGGTAAGGACTCCAGCTAAATATCCAGCTAAAGCCAACAGGGATATTTTTCGCAAATACCAAATAAAGTTGATTTTTAATGTACCCATAATGGCAACTCCAGCAGCTGACCCAATTATTAAAATACTTCCGCCTGTCCCTGCGCAATACGCCAATAATTCCCAAAATGTGTGGTCAACAGGATAGGTCTCTACGGAATACATTCCCATAGCTCCAGCAACTAAAGGGACATTGTCAACTATGGCAGATAAAACTCCAATGATTGTATTAATGACATAAATATTATGAAATTTATTATCCAAAAAGAGAGCCATATCGCTTAAATGGCCACCTGTTTGAAGACTGGCAACAGCTAATAGAATACCAAGAAAAAATAAAATACTTGGGGTGTCAATCTTTTGTAACACTCCAACAATGGACAATGAGTTTTTATGGGCAATTTCTTTTTTTCGATGTATTATCTCAGTAACTACCCACATGACTCCTAGTCCAAATAGTATTCCCATAAACGGAGGAAGATGAGTAACGGTCTTGAAGATTGGAACAAATAATAGCGCTCCGAGACCTAAGAAAAACACTAACCTCTTCTCAAAGGTATTCACATTTGGTTTTTCTTTTTTTTCTAGGTGTATGTTTGGTTTTTTTATATTTCCCTTTAACTTAAAACTTATAATACCTAGTGGTACCAGAAGGCAAACCAAACTAGGTAAAATAAGCTTTACAACGATATTTCCGGCTGTGACTTGCCCGCCTATCCATAACATAATTGTAGTTACATCACCTATTGGAGACCACGCTCCACCTGCATTGGCTGCAATAATCAACATACCGGCAAACAGCCATAAATCTTTTTTGTCTGCAATCATTTTCTTTAATAGAGCAGACATCACGATAGCGGTTGTTAGGGTTATCCAAGGCTGCTGATAAAAAGAAAGTAACAATACTTAAAATCCATATAAGCTTAACTCTCTTAGTAGTTGAAATCTTTTCCGTAATTATGGTAAATCCCTCATGAGCATCAATAATCTCAACAATGGTCATAGCTCCCATGAGAAAAAACAGGATTTCAGATATATCACCAATATGATGACGAATGCTTTCTGGAATAAATTGAATCACGGATTCTTCTGAAAAACCGATACTGCCATTTTCTAAAGCAAAAACCAACAACACCCAACAAATAGTCCCTGTTAATAGTGCGACAACAGCCTTATCAACTTTAATAGAGTGTTCAAAGGCGATGAAAAAATATCCAATGAGGAAGGCAATTAGAATAGTGGTATATAGCATAATATTATTTGTATTACTTGTTTTATTAATTCACGCCTAGTGACATTATTTTAATAAAAGCTCAAAATCTCTTTGACCTTTTTTAAGTTTACCTCTTTTTGAGGTTTTAGTACGTTTCGGCCATATGAAGAATGGAAAGAATGATTCTTTAAAAATTCTAAATTCAGTTGATGCCATTCCAAATCACTACTTGAAATATCACAATAAACTTCCCATTCCCGTCTCAATAGCAATTTTTTGTAGAAGAATTCAGGAGTGGCGATATGATATAAATCCGCATCGCACATAATTTTTCCAATTTGTTTTGAGGATTTTGAGGCATTTTAGTAGCCTCTATACAACCTAAAACATCTTGCAAAATTTGTTTATCAACATCTTGGGTAGTGAGATACTCCCATGCCAATTCCTTACTAACATCTTCGTGACCTTTGTAGGTTTTGGAAAACCCTGTATCGTGAAACCAAGCTGCAATTTCCAATATTAATTGCTCCCGATTGGTAAGCTTGAGTTGTGTACTTATGTGTCTAACATTAGCAACAACTTCGTGGGTATGTATCAAATTATGAAAGGGGTACTTAATACAGGGCTCACTCTTTAAAAGAGAATTGCAATATTTTTGTGTATTCAATATCATAGAGGTTAATGTTTTTGTTTTCATTTATTAGTTGCAATTAATAAGTTTGTGATTCTCTAAATGTATTTTACATGTGTGATTTCTTCAAATATCTTCTATAAATGGAAATTCCTTTTTCAGCATTATTGAAATCATTAAGATTGGATTCCTAAACTATTTTTGTTTCTTTATAGTTATCCAGTATTATATGAATTAAATTATACATAAGATTATTGGGGTTTTAGATTTGGGTTAATCATCAAAAGGTAACATCTATGTGTTTTATGGTGGATTTTTAAGTAAAAACAGAGAGCTAATAGCAACTAAAACAATAACTCCAGCAATTGTAAATGGATAGTAAAAATCTCCTGCAATTAACCAAGTCCCTAAAACAGGACCTAAAATTTGACCAATACTATTTGTTGAGCTTTGTATAGATATATTTCTACCTGTATTCTCTTTTGATGTTAAGGAAACTGCTGATAATAAGTTAGGGGTTACCATTGCACCTCCAGCTGCAAAAAGAATAATTAAGCCATAGACAAAGCATTCATTTTTAAAAAAAGGAAAGGCGATTAAAGATATTCCAGCTATTAACAACCCTAAAGCAATTTGTTTTTTCGTAGATAAGAGCTTCTCTCCATAACTTGCAAAAACAGGCTGCAAAACAGCCATTACAGAGCCACATAGCATAAAACCAATTCCAACTTGGTTGCTGTTAAACCCCAATTCATCTTTACCGTATATTGAAAATACCGTTTCAAATAAAGTCACAACAAATTGTAGTATAAATGACAACGATAGTAACACGATAAAATATTTACTAAACGTAAATCGCAAACTCATTTTTTTTGAAGTTTGTTTTTGAAAGTGAACAGTATTTTTTAACCATTTCGTTACTATAAATAAGACAATCAATCCTAATATAGCAGCAAACAAGAATGGTACTGAAAATCGGTCTAAATGTAGCAGGCCTATAGAATATTTAATATGAATGTTAGTTTGAGATAGAAATCCACCAACGACAGGGCCAAAAATAACCCCAGAACTGATGGCGACGCCAGACCAGGCCATTATTTTAGTTCTACGTTTCTCGGAAGTGATGTCGCTTAAATAAGCATTACTAACTGGAATAACTGATGATGTAAAAATGCCACCAAAGATTCGAGCGATATATAGCATTGTCAAAGATGTAGCAAGTCCTGTTAACAACTGCATTATCACAAACCCGATGAGACCGACAATGATAATGGGCTTGCGACCGTATTTGTCTGATAGCTTTCCCCAAACCACCACGAACAGTAATTGGAAAAGCGGATAAATACTCGTAAGTAATCCAATATGAAAGTTGATTAAGTCTCTGTCAAGATTATCTTTAAGTGCTAATCTTTCTGTATAGTAGGGAAGAGTTGGTAATAAAATACCGTAGCCCAACATTACTACAAATAAACTCAATAGGATTAAATATATCCTATTGAGTTTTTCTTTCCTATCCATTATTTGCTACCTATTTTTCGCTTTAACAATTGTGCATTAATAGCCACAATAATGGTACTCAAACTCATAAATACAGCTCCAACAGCAGGCCCTAAAACAAACCCTGAAGAATACAGTACTCCAGCAGCTAACGGAATAGCCACTACATTATAGCCTGTCGCCCAAACAAGATTCTGAATCATTTTATTATAGGTTGCTTTTCCAAAAAGAATGAGGTTTGCAATATCTTTAGGATTACTGTTTACCAGAATAATATCGGCTGTTTCAGCTGCTACATCTGTGCCCGAGCCAACTGCAATACCAACATTGGCTTTGGCAAGAGCAGGGGCATCGTTGACACCATCTCCTGTCATGGCTACAAATTCATCTTTTGCTTGAAGCTCTTCAACAATTTCCACTTTTTGATGTGGTAATACTTCAGCGTAATAGCCGTCTAAACCAAGTTTTTCGCTCACAGCTTTGGCTGTTTTTTCATTATCGCCCGTTGCCATATAAACTTTAATATCATTCTTTTTGAAGACTTTTATAGCTTCGGCAGATTCTGGTCTAATTTCGTCTGCCAGTGCTATATATCCAGCCAGTTTTCCATCAATCAAAATAAAAACAACTGTTTCGGCTGCATCACTATAGGCATCTTTAGGGATTTCTATTTTTTCATCTCTTAAATACCCTGGGCTTACTACCTTAATGTCTTTGCCTTCAACATTGGCTTCTACACCTTTACCTGTAATGGCTTTGAAATTTTCTGGGTTGGGAATGATGATATTATTTTCTTTAACTTTTTTTATTATTCCGACAGCGATAGGATGTTCAGAGCTTTGTTCTAAGGCACTTGATAATCTTAGTAGTTCATTTTTACTATACGATTTGTTTACCGACTCGATTCTGGTAACACCAAAATCTCCTTTGGTCAATGTTCCGGTTTTATCGAATAATAAAGCTGATATCTTTCTAGATTCTTCAAAAGCTGTTCTGTTTCTAATTAATAATCCATTTTGTGCGGATACTGCAGTCGATATCGCTACTACTAACGGAATGGCAAGACCCAAAGCATGCGGACAAGCAATAACCATAACAGTTACCATTCTTTCCAATGCGTATACAAACGGAAATCCTAGAATCAACCAAACGGCCAACGTACCAAAACCAATGGCCAAAGCAATGTAGGTCAACCATTTTGCAGCCCTATCCGATAGGTTTTGCATTTTAGATTTGGTTTTTTGCGCTTCTTCGACCATTGTGATGACCTTGTTGAGATAGCTGTCTTTTCCTGTGTGCTCAACCTTAACTTTTAAAGTGCTATTACCATTTACAGAACCACCAATAACTTTATCATTTTCATCTTTTTTTACAGGTTTGGATTCACCAGTTAGCATGGATTCATTTAAATAACTAGAACCATCTACTATAATCCCATCAGCAGGGACTTTTTCTCCAGGTTTTACTAAAATCACATCATCTTTCAAAAGGTTTTCGAGTGAAATATCTTCAATGGTATCTCCATTTACTCTATGTGCTTCTGCTGGCATCATACTTACTAAAAGTTGCAATGCCTTTGATGCACCTAAAACGCTTTTCATTTCTATCCAGTGCCCAACAAGCATAATGGCAATTAAAGTAGCCAGTTCCCAAAAGAAGTCTACTCCTTTTAAACCAAAGACAGTAGCTGAACTATAAAAGTAAGCGACACTTATTGCCATTGAAATAAGGGTCATCATTCCTGGTGAACCTTTCTTTACTTCTGAAACGAAACCTTTAAGAAAAGGCCAGCCACCATAGAAATAGACCACGGTTGAAAGCGCAAAAAGTATATAAGGATTACCGGGAAGCAGAAATTCATAACCAACAAATTCTTGAATCATTGGTGATAGAAATAATATAGGAATCGTTAGGACTAATGTTACCCAAAAACGTTTTCTAAAGTCGGCTATCATCATTTTATGATGGTCGTGACCCATTTGGCCGTGTGCCGGGTTGTGGCCAGCGTGACCACCACTTCCATGGTTCATTTTTGAGTGGTCTTCTTTTTTGTGTTTCATCTTTGAGTGGTCCATTTTTGAATGGTCCATTTCTTCGTGATTGTGATGTTGATGGTTTTCCATTATCATATTGTTTAAGTGTTATCGTAATTTTTTTCTCATTTTTTCAGAAATATTTTCAGCATATACGCCATAGGCATCTACTAAAAGACCTCTTATCCCATCTTTTGCCGAAATTGCATATAAAACGCTATTATCATCCGTACTGCTCATGCCTTCAAAGCGATAGGTCTTATCCACTTTAAAGTCTTCGGGATGTATCTCAATTTTTAATGAAGCACATTCCAAGCATTCCGGTTTCAAGTTGAAATCATAGGTATAACCATTTGCTTGCAAGTCGTTTATGGCTTCAGAAAGGGTATCGTAATTTTTCATTTTTTCTTATTTGTAATTCATTATAAAATAGCTACCATCCGCTTCTGTAAATTTTTGAAAGGTCAACAAACCATTATCGCTTAACTTTTCTACTACATCATAATCAAGTTGCTTAATACGAATACCCAATGCATAGGCCTTAATGTTGATTTTTGATTTAATCTTGTTTTGACCACCCTCCAATTTTCTGTCGTAAATCTTTATGATGGTTTTTGAACCGAAGAAATTCAGCAAGCCCGAATCAAAACTCATTTTTAGTTCAATATCCTCAAGGTTATCCAAATCGTATATTTCTTTAAAATTTATAGAGTTGGTATTGATTTCGGTTTCCTTTGAGTTTGGTTTAGCAAAGGGAAATGCCATTACCATAATACTGGCTTCATCTGGTTTGCAACGATACGTTGTTGTGTACTTTTCTTCTGATTTCTCTTTATCATTAAACAGTTCAGTTATCACCTCAATCTGATAATACCTATCTTCTTTTATTATTTTTCCTGCTTTAAACGTTTGTTAAGCAGCATACCATCTTTATCAAAATTTTCCCTTACTATAGTTCTGCCTGAAATCTGCCCAATGAGCATTTCAGTCTGTCCATTCATTGTTATTATGGATAGAATAAAAAACAGTATGAAGCTTTGTTTTTTCATATATGTTGCATCAATTTCTTTACTTCTTTTGCCAGTATATCACTTAAATCTATAGCATTTGAAGGATGTGGAATGGTATTGCAAGTCACTATTTTTTCTATACCTGAATCCAATAAATCCTGATAAGCATTTCCTGAAAAAACTGCGTGGATACCAACACAAATAGGTGGTTTCATTCCTGCTTTTTTTAGATGACCGACAGTTTCAATCATGGTGCGTGCTGTAGAAATAATATCATCAACCAAAATAGGTGTGGCATCTTTGTATTTGTCCACGTCAGGAACAGAAACTTCAACATTACGGTCACCGTGACGTACTTTTTGCAACACAGTAAATGGTGCTCCTGCGTTTTTTGCAACCTGTGAAACCCATTGCTCACTTTCTGAATCGGGACCAATCAATACCGGGTTTTTGATATTTTTCTTTATCCATTCTGAAATTGCATCTGCTGCGTGAATTACCTTGTTGGGAATATGATATACTTCTCCCAAAGAGCTTATTCTATGCAAATGAGGGTCTACGGTGGTAATGCTATCGGCAAATCCTGAAATCAACTTCCCAAAGAAACCAGAAGTTACACCTTCACCTTCATTAAAGATTTTGTCTTGCCGCATATAAGCAAGATACGGTGCTACCAAACAAGTACACATCGCACCAAGCGATTTTGCAGTATGGCTTAAAAAATAGAGTGGCAATAGTTTTTCGTCTGGTTCGTGCAACGTGCAGACGAGTACGACACATTTGTCCTTAACGTCAGACAGAATACGTGTGTATGATTCTCCATCAGGAAATTTTCGCAAGGTAGCTTTGCCTACTTCAGCATCCATTTTTGTTGCTAAAAGTTCTACCAGTTCCTCATTTCCCGGAAGACTGAATAAAATTGTTTTCATAATAGTATCTAAATTATGGTTATAATATCATTGTGGTTATTTTTATATTCCAAAGCATAATGAAGTTCGCCCTGCGATTCTGCATAAAGGGTGTACAATAGTTGGTCTTTCTCAACACTATCGTTTAAATGAACATTCAATAAAATACCTGCAGATTTTGACTGTGGTGCACCAGAAAGTTTGGCAAGCTTTGCTATCTTTCGATTGTCAATACGTTTCAAAATCCCGGAAGTCTCCGCTCTGATTTCTGTTTTATAAGGCGCTAAAACAGGCCGTGTAAAACGCCCTTGTGCCTTACAAATAGCAAGGAATTTTTCGTAAGCTTTACCAGATTCTAATAATTGTAAAGCGGTTTGGCGACCTGCACCTGATGCTACTTTACCAGAAAGTTCAAGAAGTTCACCAGCCAACAGCACAACACGTTCTTTTAGGTCTATGGGTGCTCTTTCTTCATTTTTCAGTACTTTTAATATGTCCATAGCTTCTAACGTTGGACCAATTCCATTACCCACGGGCTGCGAGCCGTCAGTTATTACCACTTTTACGTTCAGACCTACAGAATTGCCTACGGTTTCCATATGGTTTTGTAATTTTTGAGCCATTTCCATACTTCGTACTTTGGCAGTTTCACCTACTGGGATATCAATGACAACATGGGTAGAACCAGCTGCAGCTTTTTTTGATAATACCGAGGCGATGAGTTGTCCTTCACTATCGATATCTAAAGCTTTTTCAATTTTAATGAGTACATCATCTGCAGGACTCAATTGAGCGGTACCACCCCAAACAAAACAACCACCTTCCTGTTTTACCACGTGTTCTATCTCATCAGCAGAAAGAGTTACATTTGTAAGCACTTCCATGGTGTCTGCAGTACCTGCCGGGGATGTAATAGCACGGGATGATGTTTTGGGCATAGTAAGCCCATAGGCGGCAACAATTGCTACTACTAAAGGGGTGGTTCTATTTCCTGGTAATCCGCCAATACAATGCTTATCTACTACTATTTCTTTGTTCCAGTTTAGTTGTTGGCCAGAGGCAATCATAGCTTTTGTGAGGTCGGATATTTCATTAATGTCCATTCGGTCACCTGCACAAGCCGTAATGAATGCCGAAAGGTGAATGTTGGAATAATCACCTTCTACAATATCTGATACAATTTGGTTGTAGGCATTATAATTGAGCTTTTGATTGTAAATTTTAGCCCTGACGTAACTTAGGGACTCTATAGGTTCCAGATGCGAGACGTACAAAGTTTCATTTTCTTTAACCTTTAATTTTTTTGCTGCAGCATCTGACAGACCTATTTCATTAGGTAATAAAATTTCTGAATTTATGACGTTGAGGCTCGCTATGATGGAACGGTTTGCCATAGAAACCCTAATCCTTGTGAGTGCCTCGAATCCTTCTGAAATACAGACATGGCAATCCTCACGCATGTACACCACATTCTCGTTTTGAGTGTAAATACCAAGGTGTTTGTATTTTAATATGTTTGAATATTGTTCCATGGATTATTCTATTTCTGTTATAGTATATAATTCCGGGATTTCGGCATCCCAATCATAGGTTTCTTTTATACCTTTTTGTAATGCTTCCGCACTTTCTTTTTCACCGTGTACGATAAAAATTCGCTTTGGTTTGTTTCGTATCTCACTCATCCAATTCATAAGTTCTTTATGGTCTGCGTGTGCAGATAGTCCCTCAATTTCAGCTACCTGCATTTTAAAAGGCACCCATTTCCCGTACACTTTTAATTCCTTGTCGCCTTCCAACAATTTCCTGCCACGTGTTCCTTCAGCTTGATAACCTACAAATAGCAAGGTGTTATTGGGGTTTTGGGCTTGGGTTTCAAGATAGTTGAGCATTCGACCTCCTGTAAGCATTCCGCTTCCTGCAATCACAATTTTTGGTTTGTTGTCGGTTCTTAATTCCATAGTTTCCCGATAACTACTTACAACCTTGAAATGCGAGCACATTTCATCACATTCATTGTCCTCTAATCTGTGCCAATCTCTTGTGCGATGGAAGAGTTCCAATACGTTAGCGCCCATTGGGCTATCCATTATCATTTGAACTTTTGGGATTTTATCTTCCTTTAGTAATCTCCAGAAAATAAGCATCATCAGTTGGGCACGTTCCACTGAAAAGCTTGGAACAAACAGGCTACCACCTTTATTTATGGTGTCATTTACTAATTTTTCAATCTGCGGAATGGCCTCTTCTTCTTCAGGATGAAATCTTCCACCATAGGTGGATTCAATAAATAATACATCAGCCTTTGTTGGTTTTAAAGGTGGGTATAAGAGCAAATCATTAGTCCTACCGATGTCACCTGAAAAAACAAAGTGTTTTCCGTGTATATCCAACTCAATATAAGTAGCACCAAGAATGTGTCCGTTGTACTGAAATCGTGCCTTTACATCCTTGAGAATAGGTAGCCATTGCGAAGGTGGTATCCCTTTAAAACGAGGTACGGTTTTTTCAACATCGTTTAAGGTGTACAAAGGTTCTGCAGGACTGTGTTTGGAATACCCCTCTTTATTGGCACGTTCAGCCTCCTGTTCTTGTATTTTTGCACTATCGTTCAGTATGATTTTAGCAATATCCAGCGTAGGATTGGTACCAAAGATGGCACCCTTGAAACCTTGTTTGACCAATCTTGGCAAATATCCCGTATGGTCCATATGACCGTGGGTAAGCAAGACTGCATCAATTTCCGAAACATCGACGGGCGGATATTCCCAGTTTTTGAGACGCAATTCCTTTAACCCTTGAAAAAGTCCGCAGTCTATGAGTATTTTTCTCTCTCCTGTATCTACTAAATATTTTGAGCCAGTTACCGTTCCCGCTGCACCCAAAAAGTGAATGTTTATTTTAGCGTTGTTCATTGATATAGTCTTTATTTAGTGTCCACCACAGCAGGAAGGTGTATTCCCTTTGTCTTGGGTTGATTTGTATAATTCTACTATTTCATTATATAGATTTTGCGAATCTTCTTTGATGTAAAGGGCGACTTTTTTAATGGATGTAGGTTCAAAATCAACCATATCCAATAGTATTTCCAAGGCTTCTGCAAGCAGTTTTGGGTCGTCTTCCAGAGCTTCGTAAAACGGTTCAAAATCCAAGTTGTTCTGTTGTTCTAATTCTTCAGTTTTCATAAGTTTTATTTTTTAATGGGTTTTACATAAGGCTTCGGAATCCTCCAAAATTTTTTTGTGCCTTGTTTTATCTACTCCAATTTCATTTAATAAAGTAGGTGTTTCGTGTAGCTCTTTGCAGAGCACAATACCTTTATCCAATAATTTTGTTTTTTCGGCTTTGGTCATAGTTGTTAATGCTGTCAATGGATGAAGTCCCGCCATATCAATTCTATATTTGAGACTATTATTTTTGGGGTAATCCCAACTAGTCAGACCCAATCCGATGCATTCGGCATATTGAATGGCATCGGTAGTAAATCGGGTATTGGTATATACCCATCCCTGGTGAAATTTTCTATCATGACTAGGTTTCATTTTCCATTGTCTTTCTACATCGATAAATCTAGATTGTATGTATAGTGGGATCTTCACATCACAGAATCGACCTTTATCACTATGAAACTTGCATTCGATCATATAATGCTTGTCGTCCTTGAGTGCTGCTACGTCTATCTCATGCGTTACACAATGACCTTGTACAATAACTCCTGCCTGGGTTTGAAATCCCTCTTGTTCAAGAATCTTGGCTACAAATTTTTCAAAAGGAAACCCTGTTGGTCCTAACTCCATAATGGCCTTTTTAAGCTTATATCTTGAGGCACTAACAGAAGATTTGCCCTTAAGCATTTTAAAAGCCATTTTGTAAATCTGTTTAGTGGTCATTCCATCATAAAGTGATGCATTTACCTCTTCGACAATTTGTTGAATAAGTTCTTCGTTTGCTTTGGCTCGACGTAATGAATTGATAAGTTTTTTAGCATCAAATGGAACAACGTCTCCAGAGTGTTTTACTATGTTTATTGTATTTTTCATATCCTAATTGTCATAATTGGTAGCGTAGCATGATTGGTAACACCTTCTGCAATACTTTTAGAAAAGAGACTTAAAAAACCGGTAGTACCATGTGTGCACATGGTAATGAGGTCAGCAGGGTTATTTTTTAAATAGGTATTTATTCCTGTCTCTACATAGAGTTCATTGTATACATTCATCGTATAGTTTTGAACTTCTGGGAAGTTCTCTAGAAAACGCTTCATAGGTTGTAACCCCGAAGCAATACTATTTGTGTCGGTTTTAGTATTAATACGCAACAGGTGTATTTTTGCATCACATTTTGAGGCAATAGAAACAACTTGTTTAAAGGCGTTGCTAACGTCCTCTTCAAAATCGGATACAAAAACAATATTTTTAAAAGGGAAGTTAACAGCCTCGTCTTTTACCACTATAACAGGTGCATTAGCTTTTCGGACGATTTTTTCAACATTACTACCTGTAATTTCTCTAATGACACCTTTAGTTCCACTACTTCCCGTTATTATAAAATCGTGGTGAAAATGGCCTGAATGCTCTAAAATATCGCCTTGACCGGAATCATATTGAAGAAATGTTCGGCATTTTAGGCCTTTGTGTTCTGCCATTTTTTCTAACTTTCTTAGGGCAAATTTAGCTACCCCTATTTGTTTCAGAGTTTCAGGATATCTTTTTTCTTTTTCCTTATCTAGTTTTACCCAATCTACAGGGGTTTTCATAAGGTGTAAAAAGTGAATTTCAGAGTTATATAATTTGGCCATTTCAATACCAAGTTGTGCTGCTTTTTCACAGTTTTCTGAAAAATTGGTGGGTACTAATATGTTTTTCATTTTGTTTGGTTTTATAAATCACTTTTATTCTATAGTTACTTCATTTTCAGAGATTGTTTGTTTTTCAAAACAATCCAGATTATAAATTGTAGTATCTGCAATATTGGTCAATGCTGTTTCGGTTAAAAATGCCTGATGGCTTGTAATTAATACATTGTTAAAAGTCATCAAGCGGGCAATCACGTCGTCTTGTAGGATATCGTCTGAATGGTCCTCAAAGAACAGCCCCTCTTCCTCCTCATACACATCCATACCGAAATATCCAATCTTTCTTGATTTTAGCCCTTCTATAACGGCTTTGGTGTCTACCAATCCACCTCTGCTGGTATTGATGAGCATTACCCCAGGTTTCATAAAGGAAATATGCTTTTTATCAATTAGGTGTTTCGTAGAAGCCTTTAGCGGTATGTGCAAGGTTATAATATCTGACTGCTTACAAATAGTTTTACAATCAGTGTAGCTTACATCATAGTTATTAATTAAGCCTTTGTTTTCAACTACATCGTGCACAAGGATATTGCAACCAAATCCGTGAAGTATTTTTACCAGTACCGAACCTATTTTACCGGTACCAATAACACCCACAGTTTTTCCGTTTAGGTCAAATCCTGTAAGCCCATTCAAAGAAAAGTTTTGTTCACGAACTCTATTATGCGCTCTAATCAATTTTCTGTTAAGAGCTAATATTAATGCCATCGTATGTTCAGCTATGGCATAAGGTGAATAAGCAGGAACCCTAGCTACTTTTATATCCAATTCGGTAGCTGCTGCTAAATCAACATGATTAAAACCAGCGGAACGCAATGCAATATTTTCTACGCCAATGGTTTTTAGTTTTTTTAGTACATTCTCTGAGGCATCATCACCTGTAAATAAGCTTACTGTTTTAGAACCTTTAGCAAGAACAGTCGTTTCTTCTGTCAATCTAACTTCAAGAAGTTTTAAATGATGTTTGCCATCATTTGCCTTCATTAAATAAGGTGCTTCAAACTTGTGTGTGCTATATACTGTTGTCTTCATTTTTATTTTATTTTCCGAACTGTATTAAGATATATGAGATACCGATGATGATTACGCTTCCAAAAATTAGCATCACTAACTTTCCCGTTTTTTTTGATCCTTTGAAATAGGCAATCCCCAATTTTACAATCATATTACTTATGGTCGCTGTTATTATAACATTGGTAGCAAGCGCAAGTTTATCTTCTAAAGACCCGAATTTTGCCATACTTATAGTTATTGCATCCGTATCTGCCAGTCCTGCAATTAAGGCTGAATAGTATAAGCCACTTTCACCAAAAAATTGGTTGCCATAAAAAACAGCAAAAAGTATTACAACATAAATACCCGCAAACCCTAGGGCATTCCAAATATTAAGTGGATTACCAAGATTAATAGCTGTCTTTGTGACATTTGCCTCCTTTTTAATAAATATGAGTGCACCAATCAAACAGATAATCGTTAAAATCGTAAATGGAATAACCAAATAGGAAAGTATGGCACTATTAAAAATATACGCCAAAATCGCAAGTCTGGGAAACATGATGGCGGAAGCTATAATGATACCCGCAGCATATTCTTTTGAAAGTTCTGGTGATTCCTTACTTCGGGAAGCATAAATCCAAGCTACGGCTGTACTTGAGATTAATCCGCCAAGAATGGCAGTAAGCAAGATTCCTCGTTGGGAACCTACATATTTCACCAAAAAGTAACCAATAAAATTTAAAAAAGAGACAATCACTACGATAGAGCCGATTTCGAAAGGATTCAACAAACCTTCTGGTCCATAATCTTTGTTGGGCAAAAATGGAAGTATTAAGAGGGCAATAATTGAAAACTTAATGAATGCAAATAATTCTTCTGAAGTAATATTTTTGATAAATGAACGAAAGGTTGTTTTGAGCGATAATAGTGTAACAATAATGACAGCAGAGGCTACTGCTTCTTTATGCAAGTGATTAGCCACCATGATACCAAGAATTAGCGTAGCAAACAACGCCAAATTAGTAGTAATACCCGTCATTACGTGCTTTTGTACCATTGAAATATGACTCAAAGCCAAAAACAATAAGAATGCGGCTGCAGTAATAATAACTAACCAAGGCGTATAGGTTATCGAAAGATTTCCTAAAATGAATCCAATGATAGCCGTAATTGGAAATGTTCGGATTCCTGCAAATCCGTGCTCATCCTTTAGTTTGTCGTATTCACGTTCTAATCCAAGAATGAGACCGATTCCTACACTAATCAGAATTCCAAGTATGAAAGGGTTAATATTTTCTAAAGTTTTTATCATAATTATCTATTTGCTAAAAAGTTCTAACAATCTATTTAGCTCATCTTTTATTTGATGCTGTTTGACTACCTTATTAAAAGGTGTCAACTTTAATTGATTATTAAGGAATCCTACCATTTTATTTGTATTCCCTTTTAAGATTTCCTCTACGGCGGCGACCCCCATTCTGATGCCCAGCATTCTATCTAGTGCCGAAGGATTTCCACCACGTTGCACATGTCCAAGTTTCGTGATACGTAAATCTACATTAGGGTTCATTTCCTTAATTTTTGAAGCGACAAGTTCTGCACCTATTTCATCACCCTCAGAAACTACCACGAGAAAAGCATCTTCACTCTCGTAGTTTTTTATCTTTTCTAGCAAGTAGATTAAGTCTTTACCACTCTCTGGAATTAGAATGGCATCTGCCCCAACGGTCAAGCCGGAATGAATACCGATATAACCAGAATCCCTTCCCATCACTTCAACAATAAAAACACGGTTATGGGATTCGGCTGTGTCTCTAATTTTATCTATGTTTTCAATTGCTGTATTTACGGCAGAGTCAAAACCTAGGGTGTAATCTGTTCCTGCCAAGTCATTATCAATAGTTCCGGGAATACCTATGAAAGGGATGTCGCAGATTTCCGAAAAGGCTAATAGTCCTTTAAAAGTACCATCACCACCTATGGCAATCAGAGCATCTATCTTATTCGCTTTTAAGGTTTGAAAAGCTTTTTTACGACCTTCCAATTCCATAAA
>JASBSE010000508.1 GCA_030149115.1 Winogradskyella sp.
CCTCTGTTTTCGCCTTCTTCAATAAGACGACGAGTAGAATATAATTGCGAATTACGCGATAGAATGACTATGTTCATCAGTAGTTTTTTTAAACGATTGGTTTTCTAAATCTACATCGATTAAGAATTTTTGTTTTAGAAATTGGCGGCCAATTAAAACCGGAAATCTCATATCGTCTCGAGTGCTTAAAGTTAAGTTAATCTTATAGCTTTTTCCAAAGAATATCGCAGTAGTTTTAATTTTATAACGATTTTCTTTGTGCCCATTACTGCTCTTAACATCTGTAAAAGAATAATTTTCAAAGATGACTTCTTTGCCGTTAAAGTTAGGATGTCCTTTGCTCTCAAAAGTGCAATAAAGCTTGCCATCCTCTTCTTTTATTTTAGAGCAATGTATGGCAGAGGTGTAAGCACCAGTATCTATTTTTACATCAATATTTCTTAGATGTAATTCGGGGAAGTCAATTTTATCAACACGTCCCAAAACTTTCTTCATAGTCTATTTTATTTTTTAAAAAAGTGGCGCAAGATAGTCATAAAGTTAATTCAAAATACATAATTACTTTAATGAATTGTTACCTTTGAAATAATGCCAGAAACCACCTTAGACATACAGATAAAAACACTACCTCACCAACCTGGAGTCTATCAATATTTTGATGCACACGATAAGCTAATTTATGTAGGAAAGGCGAAGGATATTAAGAAAAGAGTAAGTAGTTATTTTACTAAAAATCACGAGTATGGAAAGACACGTGTTTTGGTGAAAAATATAGCCTCTATAAAGCACATTGTTGTAGAAACTGAGAATGATGCTTTGCTGCTGGAAAATAACCTCATAAAAAAATACAAACCCAAGTACAATGTAATGCTTAAGGATGATAAATCATATCCTTGGATTTGTGTTAAAAATGAACGTTTTCCAAGAATCTTTCCGACACGACGTGTCATTAAGGATGGATCTGAATATTTTGGTCCATACACCAGTATGAAAACCGTAAAAACTTTACTGGGTTTAATTAAGGGTTTGTATCAATTAAGAACCTGTAATTATGATTTGTCTGAAGCAAAAATTGAAGCTGGAAAATATAAGGTCTGTTTAGAATATCATCTTGGAAATTGTAAAGGTGCTTGCGAAGGCTATGAAACAGAAGAAGAGTATCATGCTAATATTGTTGCTATACGCGAAATATTAAAAGGGAACTTTAAAGATTCCTTGCAGCAATTTAGAGTGCAAATGAGGCAATATGCTGAAGCGATGCAATTTGAAGATGCGCAAAAAATAAAAGAAAAACTAGAGGTATTAGAAAATTATCAGGCTAAGTCTACCATTGTAAATCCAAAAATTAGCAATGTTGATGTGTTTTCAATTGTAAGTGATGAAACGTATGCGTACATCAATTTTTTACAATTAAGTTATGGTTCAATAATAAGATCTCACACTTTAGAGTTGAAGAAAAAATTACAGGAATCTGATAAAGAATTACTGGAAATTGCCATAACTGAAATAAGACAACGTTTCAATTCAAATTCTAAAGAAATATTTGTGCCGTTTAAAGTAGATTTAGGTGAAGATATTAAAGTTTCTGTGCCAAAGCTAGGTGATAAAAAGGGTCTTGTAGATTTATCGGAACGTAATGCCAAGTATTATAGAATGGATAAGCTAAAGCAAATAAAAATAGTTGATCCAGATCGTCATGCTAATAGAATAATGGCGCAAATGAAAGCTGATCTGCGATTGTCTGAAGAACCAAGACATATCGAATGTTTTGACAACTCAAACATTCAGGGAACAAATCCGGTAGCAGCATGTGTGGTTTTTAAAAACGGAAAACCAAGCAAAAAAGACTACCGCCATTTCAATATTAAAACAGTTGAGGGTCCAGATGATTTTGCATCTATGGAAGAGGTAGTGTATAGACGTTACAAACGTTTGCTAGACGAAGATGAGCCGTTGCCTCAACTCATAATTATAGATGGCGGTAAAGGACAGTTGTCATCAGCTTTAAAGAGTCTCGATATTTTAGGGTTGAGAGGAAAGATAGCTATAATAGGAATTGCAAAACGTTTAGAAGAATTATTCTATCCAGATGATCCAATTCCCTTATATTTAGATAAAAAAAGTGAAACACTAAAAATAATACAGCAATTACGTAACGAAGCGCATCGTTTTGGTATTGAACATCATAGGAACAGAAGAAGTAAAGGAGCTTTAAAAACAGAACTAGAAAATATTCCTGGTGTTGGTGAACAAACCATTATCGATTTAATGAAACAATTTAAAACAGTTAAGCGAATTACTAATGCTAAACTAGATGAATTAGAAGCTGTAGTTGGAGTGTCTAGAGCAAGTAAAGTTTATAATTATTACCATAAAGAGTAAGTTGAAAAAAAACCTAACATATTATCTTAAAACAGGCTTCTTCATACTGTTGTTCTTCCAAATGTTTTCTTGGAATAATAATTTAAACGCTCAAGAAACCAAAAAACCAAAAGTTGGTCTGGTGCTCAGTGGAGGTGGTGCCAAAGGATTTGCACACATAGGTGCTTTAAAGGTGATAGATAGCTTAGGAATTAAAATTGACTATGTTGCTGGTACGAGTATGGGTGCAATAATTGGGTCGTTGTATTCTACGGGTTATTCAGGTCAGCAGTTAGAGGATTTGTTTAATACGGTTGATTTTGACGAGCTAATTAATGATGAGTTTCCGAGAGAAGCAAAGTCCTTTTACGAGCGTGAAAGTGAAGAGAAATATGCCATAAACCTACCGTTCGATAATTTCAAAATTAAACTGCCTTCTGGTTTATCAAGAGGTCAAAATGTGTACAATTTGTTGTATCAACTAATGCTTCCGGTAAACGAAGTAAGAGATTTTGAAAAGTTACCAATTCCGTTTTTCTGTATGGCAACCAATATTGAAACTGGTGAGTCTTTAATTTTGGATAAAGGCAGATTGGCTGAAGCTGTAACAGCTAGTGGTGCATTACCTTCTATTTTTCAACCAGTAACTATAGGTGATAAGATTTTGATAGATGGAGGTGTAACTAATAATTTTCCTATTGAAGAATTGAAGGCTAAGGGTATGGATATAATTATTGGTGTAGATGTTCAAGATGATTTAAGAGATAGAGATGGTTTAAAGAGTGCTCCAGAAATACTATTACAGATTAATAATTTCAGAACTATCAATGCTATGAAAGATAAAGCTAAAATGGCAGATATTTATATAAAGCCAGATATAGCAAATTTTTCAGTGCTTTCTTTTGATGAAGGAGAAGATATTATAGCAAATGGAGAGAAGGCAGCTCTAGATCATATAGATGCCCTTAATGAGATTAAAAAATCGCAAATCAATACTACAAATCGTCCTAGCCTAAAAATTATAGATAGTTTAAAGATTGAGTCAATTGCTATTGATGGTAACGAACGTTATACCAGATCATATCTTTTAGGGAAATTAAAGCTTAGAGGAAATGAAACGTTGAGCTATGATGATTTTAAAAAGCGAATAAACAATGTTATAGCAACAAACAATTTTGAGACATTTAGATATCAATTAGAGCGAACCGACAGTGTTAATAAGTATAGGCTTTATGGTAAAATACAAGAGTCGGAAGCATCAACGTTTTTAAAACTAGGTATCCATTATGATGAGTTATATAAAAGTGCCATTTTAGCAAATCTTACTCAAAAGAGGTTACTTTTTGATAATGATATGGCATCTTTAGATATTATTCTAGGGGATAATTCGAGATTTAATTTTGATTATTTTATTGACAAAGGGTTTTATGTAAGTTTGGGTGTAAAATCACATTTCAATCAATTTGGAAAAAACATAAATCCGCAGTTGGCATTAGAAGAGGATTCGCCGCTTTTAGATAATTTGAATAAAATTGATGCTAAACTTCAAGATTTTACAAATCAAATATATATACAAACACTTTTTAGAAAAGACTTCTCTTTGCGTTTGGGAGGTGAGCATAAGCGATTAAAAATAACATCTGAAACGCTTTTGTCAGAAAACCAAGAAGATGATTTTGAATTTGAAAACACCGATTATTTTAGTGTATTCGGAAAATTAAAATATGATAGCTATAGTCATCCAATTTTTCCTAAAAATGGAGCTTATTTCAGTGGTGATTTTCATTGGTATTTAAATGCATCAGATTTTATTTCAGGTTTTGAACCTTTTTCTATAGCAAAGGCAGATTTAGGTTATGCTTTTAGTTTTAGTAAAAAAGTTGCGCTAAAGACAGAGGCAAGTGGTGGGTTTACTTTAGGTGATAATTCGATATCTACACTCGGTTTTGCGCTAGGTGGTTATGCGGATAATTTTATAAATAACTTTTACAGTTTTTATGGTTACGACTTCTTTGATATAGCTGGTAATAGCTTTGTAAAATCTTGCTTTACATTAGATTACGAGTGGTTAAAAAATCATCATATAATTTTAGCAGCTAACTATGCTAATGTAGAAAATGGATTGTTTGAGACAGGTAACTGGTTTTCGTCGCCAGACTATACGGGTTATGCCTTAGGTTATTCTCTAGAAACTTTTATTGGTCCTTTAGAGGCTAAGTATACCTATTCTCCAGAAACAGGTGAAAATTATTGGTTTTTTAATCTTGGGTT
The DNA here is from genome assembly GCA_030149115.1 of Winogradskyella sp. Lineage (GTDB taxonomy): Bacteria > Bacteroidota > Bacteroidia > Flavobacteriales > Flavobacteriaceae > Winogradskyella. Next base: position 4,633 of record JASBSE010000508.1, read on the forward strand.
TTGGTTTTAAATTAAATTTTATAAACTTTGTAACACTATGAAACTATTCTGGGAAAATCTTAAACTTCATTTACATTTCCTTATCAAAAGGAATCCTGAATAATACGCACATTTTGTTTTTTCTGTTAAAACAGAAATCTCTTAATTTTTGTACCTTTAAAACGTTGTTCGTGTACGCTAGTTAAACGAATTAACAAATCAACAATTAAACAAAAACAAAATGCCTTTTTATCATAAATTAGGAAAAATTCCTCCAAAGCGACACACGCAGTTTAAGAAGCCAAATGGCGATTTTTATTACGAACAGTTATTTGGAACTATTGGTTTTGACGGTATGTCTACCAATAGTTACCATGAGCAAAGACCAACTCAAGTAAAAGAAATAAGAAACCAATATAGTGTAGCGCCAAAAGTTGCAAAGGAAAATAATATGCAATCTTACCGTTTTCATGGGTTTAAAGTAAATCCAGAAAACGATTATTTAGATAGTAGAAAAATAGTGTTAACCAATAGCGATTGTAATATTATATTGGCTGCGCCAAAAGAATCTACGAGAGATTATTTTTATAAAAATACAGATGCGGACGAGCTTATCTTTGTGCACAAGGGCACAGGTAAGTTGCGTACTATGTTGGGTAATCTAGACTTTAAATACGGAGATTATTTATTAGTGCCAAGAGGTATTATTTATAAGATGGATTTTGATACCGAAGATAATCGTTTATTCATTGTAGAATCTTATCGGCCAATATACACGCCAAAACGTTACCGAAACTGGTTTGGTCAGTTATTAGAGCATTCTCCATTTTGTGAGCGCGATTTGCGCCAGCCACAAGAATTAGAAACCTATAATGAGTCTGGCGACTTTTTAATAAAAATAAAAAAGCAAGACGAAATCATAGAAATGGTGTACGCTTCACATCCATTTGATGTGGTTGGTTACGATGGGTACAATTATCCGTATGCATTTTCAATTCACGACTTTGAACCTATAACAGGTCGAGTACATCAACCACCACCAGTGCACCAAACTTTTGAAACTGATGCTTTTGTGGTGTGTAGCTTTGTGCCACGCTTGTACGATTATCATCCACTGGCAGTACCGGCACCATATAACCATAGTAATATAGATAGTGATGAAGTACTGTATTACGTTGATGGTGACTTTATGAGTAGAAATGACATTGCAGCAGGCCATATTTCATTACATCCTGCTGGTATACCTCATGGTCCACATCCAGGTGCTATGGAACGAAGTATCGGTAAAGTGAAAACAGATGAATTAGCGGTAATGGTAGATACTTTTAAACCGTTAAAGGTTACAGAAGATGCCTTAAAAATTGCCGACGA
>JASBSE010000528.1 GCA_030149115.1 Winogradskyella sp.
AGGATGTGTTGCTGGTAACGCAATAGCCTCTACAGATTCTGAATTATTGACTAATGTTTGATAGTCTACATCATAATCTTTTTTAGGAATATCTACACCTTGACCTCTATCAAACACAATAACATGTTCTGGTTTGCTTTCAGCTTGTGCTATAGCTTCGTCTACATAAGGTTTATATGGAATGATACGCTGTATTTCAATTCCATTTGATGCGGTAATTACTGCTTTAGGCTTACAATCGTCTATACGAATTGCCAATTCATGCGGTGCAAAACCACCGAAAACAACTGAGTGTATAACACCTATTCTTACACAAGCCAACATTGCATATAATGCCTGTGGAATCATAGGCATATAAATAATACAGGTATCACCTTTCTTCAAGCCTAAACTCTGTAATCCACCAGCTAGTTTAGAAACCTCTTCATGTAACTGATTAAAAGTAATATGTTGTTTAGTGTGTGTTACTGGAGAGTCATAAATAACAGCGTCTTGATCACCAAAACCATCTTTAATATGTTTATCTATACACAGGTAACTTAAGTTAAGTTCTCCATCCTCAAACCATTGATAATAATCATGTGAATCTTTTGATAAGATAGTTTTCGGCTGTTTAAACCATTCTAATTGATTGGCTTGTTCTTTCCAGAACTGCTCTGGATTATAAATACTTTCTTTATAAATTTCTTGATATATCATGGTCACGATTTTTTTGATTTAAATAAACCGAACCAATTGGGATTAAGGACTTTTAATTTTATCAAAGCCCAAATAATAACCACAAAGCAAATACCCATAATAATTGATTCTACGGGACTTGCTGCTGTTTTACTTTCTAGTTTAAAACGAAAATATAATGTTACTATAACATAAATACTGATAATAATATCAGACGTTAAAGCATTGATACGTATACGTTTCATGTTGTTTTACTTTAATTAAACATAGTTTCTTTTTGCACACAAAACCAATGTTTAACTAAGTGAAACTGCTAAGCTAAAAGCTCATTAATTTCTGAAACTATTTTTTTTACAGAAAACGGCTTTGTTAAATATTTATCTGCTCCAAGTTTTAAGCCTTTTTCTATATCTGAAGCTTTATTCTTTGCTGTTAAAAACACCACTTTGGTATCTTTTAACTGATTATTTTCTTTAATCAACTTAAGTGTTTGATAACCATCAACTTTAGGCATCATAACATCTAACATAATTACGTCTGGAGTTACACTATGCAAAATTTCTAAAGCCTCACTTCCATCTCTTGCAATATACACTTCAAAATCATGTTTTTTAAAGGTGTACTCTAACGTCATTACAATATTTGGTTCGTCATCGACGATAACAATTTTCTTCATTCTTCAAACACGTTGACAATTTACTTAAAAGGCAGCTTAAAACCAAAGGTTGCGCCACTTTTTTCATTGTTTTTAACCCAGATATTTCCGTTGTGATTTTCTACAATTTGCTTGCAAATTGCCAATCCCAAACCACTACCTTCCGGTTTTTGGATATTTTGATTTTTTGACTGATAAAATTTTTCAAAAATGAAAGGCAAATCTTGCTCTGGAACTCCTTTCCCATTATCCTTTATACTTACTTCCAAATATCCTAAATCAAATTTATAATCTACTATAATTTTACCTTTTTTAACATCACAAAATTTAATAGCATTTGATATTAGATTGGTTAACACCTGTACTATTCGATCTTCATCATACTCTGCTTTAAGATCACTTTGATTTGAACTTATGATTTCAACTTGTTTTTTATCAGCAATTTGCCTCAGGCTATCAATGGTTTTTTGTATAGTATTTTTAATATTATACTTCTTTATATTTAATTGCGTACGTCCTTTTGATAATTTTTCGAAATCTAAAATATTATGAATCAACCTAGAAAGCCTATCACTATCTTGAAGCATGTTTTTTAGAAATTGTGTTTTTATTTCTAAAGGCATATCGTCATCATCGTCCATTAATAATTCTGTTGTTGCTCTAATACCAGTAATAGGTGTTTTTAGCTCATGAGCAACCGTATCTAGAAATTCATCCTTTTGCTTGTCTTTTTCTATCAACTCTTCATTAGCATCTTTTAATTGATTTGTAAGCTTTGTTAACTCATTAGATTTTTCTCTTAACAGCTTATTTCTAGCTATGGTCTCCTTAGACTCTTCGAGTATTTTTAAAACCTCTACCAAACTCACCTCATCTTCCTTTACCACACTGGCTATCAATATTTTTGCAGAAGCACTACCTATACTTCCTGTAAGCAATTTTTCAGAAAAATTAATCAATCTTGCATCTGCCATTTGTGTATCTAATGGCAGATCATATTTTCTGAAAAACAAATTTAGAGCACGCTCTGTTCTAGTATCTCCTAAAAATTTAACCAATACTTTCTTAATATCTGCCACATAAGCTTCTCCTTTCCATACCAAAGCTCCATCCTGTAAATCGGTGTAGTTTTTACTATCAACATACATTTCTGCATAGTTACGCTCTCTATAATTTCCTTTTTTAATCACAGAAAATGTCATGTAGCAAAACAAATTAACCAGTAAACTCCAAAAAAACGCGTGTGCTGGCGGACTTAAGAAATCTATTCCGAATAAAGCATGAGGTTTTAGAGCTTCAATACCGGCAAGGCCATACTGTACCAAATCATCAGAACCGTTTAAGGCATGTAGAGAAAAAGGTAAAATCAATGTATAAAATACAACTGCAATACCTGCGACTATTCCAATTATGGTTGCGTTTGAGGAGCCTCTATTCCAAAATAAACCAATAAAAAAAGAAGGGGCTAATTGAGATATAATCACAAAAGCCATTAGTCCAATTGAATACAAGGATAATTCAAAAGAAAAGTTCACATAAAATGCATAAGCACTAATTATTATTAAGAAAATTGAAATACGCCTTATGTTCTTTATGTATTTTGCATTTCTTTCAGGATGACTTTTTATAAAATAATCTAAAAATCCATAAGGTATAACTAGGTTATTACTAACCATTGTGGATAACGCCAATGTTGCAACTACAACCATTGAAATAACTGCTGAAAAACCACCTAAAAACACTAACACAGACAAAAAAGTATTACCATTTTGCAAGGGCAGTAGCAATGCATAGTACTCAGCTTGAGCGGTATTACCTATCGTTAAATTCCCTGCCCACGCTATAAAAATTACAAAAATATTGAACAACAACAGATATAATGGGAACATCCAAATAGCATTTTTTATATGCTTCTCTCTTACATTTTCAACTACGGAAACTTGAAATTGCCTTGGTAATAAAAATATCGCCATAAAAGACAACATTATTGTATACAGCCAATTAAAACCTCCTTCAAAACCATTAATTGCTATCAATGACTCAAAATTTTCAGCCATAGACATTTTTGTATAAATATCCTCTGTACCATCAAATAAAACATAAGTTACATATATGCCAACAAACAAAAAGAAAACTAGTTTTAAAATAGATTCAAAAGCAACGGACATTACTATACCCTTATGTTTTTCTGAAGCATCTGTAGTTTGCGTTCCAAAAAAAGTAGCGAAAACAGCGAGCAACAATGCTATATAAAAGGTTGAATCATCATATACCGAAGTTGCAACATAACTAGTATCATCCGATAAAATTTGAAATGTCTCTGAAACAGCTTTAAGCTGCAAAGAAATATAGGGTACAATTGCCAAAAGACATACAATAGTTACTAATGCCCCTAAAAACCTATGATTACCATATCGTAACGAAATAAAATCTGCTATAGAACTAATTTTGTGTTGTTTAGAAATCCTTACAATCTTTCTCAATAACACAATCCAAAGGGGTGCTGCAATTACTGGTCCTAAATATATAGGCAGGAAATTAACCCCAGAATTGGCTGCGATACCAATACTGCCATAATACGTCCAGGCTGTACAATATACAGCTAGGGACAATGTGTAAACCACAGAATTATTTACCCATTTACTTTTGGAATTTTTCTCTGCAACATAGGCAATAAAAAATAGCGCAGCTAAATAGGTTACTATAATTATAAATAAAACGTAATTACTCATAATGACGTTTTAAAACAATATAAGACACAAGTATAATCACTAACCAAATTGAAAAAATCGAAAAATAAAATGCAGGAATACCATACACATGCCCATCATGATTAAATATTAATAAAAATGGAACATTTAATATGGCTAAAGCTGTAATTGAAAGTATAACTAACTTCTGTTCGTGTCTTTTTTTCATAGATAACTAAAATACAAAAAACAGCGTTGCAAATGCAACACTGTTTTTCTAACTAATAAAACTTTGTCAATTAATGACTATGCGCTTCACCTGCGCCAGAAGGAATTCTGATGTTTTCTACAATTTCTTGCACGTGCTGTGGTGGTGGTGCTGTCATACGAGAGACCACAACAGATATTACAACATTTACAAGCATCGCAATGGTACCAAAGCCTTCTGGAGAAGTACCGAACCACCATTCGCTTGCTGGTCTTGGATCAAATGTTCCAATTAATCCTGTTTTATATCTTATCATGTAAAACAACATTAAAGAAATACCAACAACCATACCTGCTATAGCACCTTGTTTATTCATACGTTTATCAAAAATTCCCAATATAATTGCCGGGAAGAATGAAGCAGCTGCCAATCCAAAGGCCAGAGCGACGACCGCGGCGACAAAACCTGGCGGTTTAATACCTGCCAGACCAGCTATTACAACTGCAAATACAATAGATATTCTTGCCCACATCAACTCACCTTTATCTGAAATATCTGGTTTGATTTGTTTCTTTATCAAATCATGAGATATTGATGTAGAGATTACCAGCAACAAACCAGCCGCTGTAGATAATGCCGCAGCTAATCCACCAGCTGCAACTAGAGCAATTACCCAATTAGGAAGTTTAGCAATTTCAGGGTTTGCCAATACCATAATATCTCTATCTACATAAAGCTCGTTTGTATCAGTATTAGCATTTGAAACCAATCGCTCACCATGTGCTCCTCTTGCACTTGAATCATTTGCCTCACCCGTATATACAGGTTTTCCATCTAAAGCATTTCCAGCAACATACTGAATTTTTCCATCTCCATTTTTATCTGACCAAGCAATTAAACCTGTATCCTCCCAATTCTTAAACCAGTCTGGAACCTGAGTATATTCAGTATTACTTACTGTTTCGATTAAGTTTGTTCTTGCAAATACTGCAATTGCAGGAGCTGTTGTATAAAGTATGGCAATAAATAATAATGCTAAACCTGCCGACTTACGTGCATCTTTTACCTTAGGTACTGTAAAGAAACGCACAATTACGTGTGGTAAACCAGCAGTACCAACCATAAGAGCAAGTGTAATCGCAAAAACATCCCAAGTCGATTTTGTTCCACTTGTATATTCTTTAAATCCTAGTTTTGTATGCAGTTGATCAAGATGTTCTAACAGAGGTGTTCCATTTTCAATCTCACCTCCCATTCCTATTTGCGGAATAATATTTCCTGTCATCTGCATAGAAATGAAGAATGCAGGTACCATAAATGCAAAGATTAAAACACAATATTGTGCCACTTGCGTATAGGTAATTCCCTTCATTCCTCCTAAAAATGCAAATACAAGTACAATGGCCATACCAATAACAACACCTATATTTATATCAACTTGTAAAAATTGAGAAAATACAACTCCTACTCCACGCATTTGACCTGCCACATAAGTAAATGACACCAATAATGCACATATTACAGCTACAGTTCTTGCCGTGTTAGAGTAATATCTGTCTCCAATAAAATCTGGTACAGTAAATTTTCCAAACTTCCTCAAGTAAGGTGCGAGCAGTAAGGCGAGTAACACATAGCCACCTGTCCAACCCATAAGGTAAACGGATCCATCATAGCCTGTAAATGAAATAATACCAGCCATTGAGATAAATGATGCAGCTGACATCCAGTCTGCTGCTGTTGCCATACCATTTGCAAGTGGAGAAACACCACCACCAGCAACATAAAATTCTTTTGTTGAGCCTGCTCTGGCCCAAATTGCAATTCCGAAATATAGTGCGAACGTAACGCCTACTAATATCCATGTCCAAGTTTGTACACTCATAATTTTAATTTTTTGGTTATTAGTTAAGACTATTCGTCGTAACCATATTTTTTATCTAGTTT
>JASBSE010000489.1 GCA_030149115.1 Winogradskyella sp.
TCTGCACCAGGACCATATTCCGACAACAATAACGAGCGTTTTGGATAACGTTGATGTTGTTGGTCTAAGAATTTACCTAAATCTTCAATTTGTGCATCGTACCAACCAAAGTAAAGATTCCAACCAAATAACATTGGTAAATCTGCGATGCCAGTATCGTTATAGACTTCGTTTAAATGACCAGCCATAACTGTAATGTGGTTTGGTGCCAATTCTCGGGTTAAATCCTCTAGCTGATTGGCCAATTTTAAAGTCGTGGTTTTTAGAGCTTCTTTTTCTTTATCCGATGATTTTCTATCGAACGCTAAACGCAGAAAAATTTCATTCATATACCCAAACATCACTACACTTGGGTAATTGTAATATTGTTTGATGTGCTCGTTTTGCATTGTATTTGAGACCTCAAAAAACATTTCAGAATCGGTCACTTTATTTACTATCGGTATTTCAGTCCATACCAAAACCCCAAGTTCATCACAAAGTTTGTATAATTCTCTAGAATGCGGATAATGTGCAAACCGTATCACATTTGCACCCATATTTTTAATGAGATGAATATCTTGTTTTTGTAGTTCAATTGGTACTGCATTGCCATAATCTTTAAAGTCTTGATGGCGATTAACACCAATTAATTTTATTGGTTTGCCATTTAGGAAAAAGCCTTTTTCAGGATCTACAGTTGCCCAACGAAAGCCTAAATTGGATTGTTTTTGGTCTAAAATGGTTCCGTTTTTATCAATTAAGGTTAGCTGTAATTTGTATAAATATGGATTGTCTGGCGACCATAATTTGGGATTTTTAATTTCAGGAAATGTGACCTCAACTATTTTAGTTTCGTGACCCTTCAACTTTAAACCTCGATGTTCTTCACGAATTAGGTTTCCATCAGCACCAAAAATTTTAAGCTCTAAATACGTATTGGTTTTGTCTTCAAAATTATCAATTAAAACCTTGACCTTAACACCGGCTCTTTCGTTGGAAACATTGTAGTAATTGACGTAGAATCCATCGGAAGCAAAATCCTTTAAACTAAAATGCTGTTTTGGGACTTTTATCAATTCAACATCACGATAAATACCACCATAAAAAGTAAAGTCTGCATCTAAAGGTGGAATATCTACATTGTGCGAATTATCGACTTCAACTTCAATTAAATTGTACGCATCAAATTTTAGCAACGAAGTGATTTCAACATTAAAGGCCGTGTAACCGCCTTTGTGATTGGTTGCTTTTTTTCCGTTTATATAAACGGTAGCCTCTTGGTTAACAGCATTAAATTTTAAGTAGAAAATCTGTTCTTTTTCTTTTGAAGACACAAAGATTTGTTTTTCATAAAAGCCTAATCCTCTACGGTAACCTGAAGCATCATCAAAGGCATCTTTGGCATTCCAAGTGTGCGGAATATTGACCGTTTGCCAATGGGTTTTATCTTCAGAATATTGCCAACCAGAATTAATTGTTTTTGATTGAGAAAAACACAAAAAGGGGAAAGCCACATAGAAAAACAAGTACATAATTGTTATTTTGTTTGTCGTATGTGGCATAATTAGCTATTAATCTAAAAAGTTTAT
>JASBSE010000490.1 GCA_030149115.1 Winogradskyella sp.
GTTTTCACGGGAAATACTATGAACGAAAACCTAAATCCATCTAACGACAATTATAGTCCAGAAGAGCTTGACCTAGAAAAAAAGTTAAGACCCTTAACCTTTAACGATTTCACAGGACAGGATCAGGTATTAGAGAATTTATTGATTTTTGTTCAAGCTGCTAATCTTAGAGGTGAGGCATTAGACCATACACTTTTTCATGGGCCTCCAGGATTGGGTAAAACTACATTGGCACACATATTAGCAAATGAACTAGATGTAAATATTAAAGTGACGTCTGGTCCTGTTTTAGATAAGCCTGGTGACCTAGCAGGTTTACTAACAAACCTTGATGATAGAGACGTGTTGTTTATTGATGAAATACACCGTTTAAGCCCAATTGTAGAAGAGTATTTATATTCTGCAATGGAAGATTATAAAATAGATATCATGATAGAATCTGGACCAAATGCAAGAACGGTTCAGATAAATTTAAATCCGTTTACATTAGTTGGTGCAACAACACGTTCAGGACTATTAACAGCACCTATGAGAGCTCGTTTTGGTATAAGTAGTCGTTTACAGTATTATAAAACAGATTTGCTTACTACTATTGTACAACGAAGTTCTGCAATACTCAATGTGCCAATCTCTATGGAAGCTGCAATAGAAATAGCAGGTCGTAGTCGTGGTACACCACGTATTGCTAATGCCTTATTACGACGTGTTAGAGATTTTGCACAGATAAAAGGGAATGGCAAAATAGATATAGAAATTGCCAAGTTTGCATTAGAAGCATTAAATGTAGATGCTCATGGTTTAGATGAAATGGATAACAAAATCTTAACCACAATCATAGATAAGTTCAAAGGTGGACCTGTAGGTATTACAACTTTAGCAACCGCTGTGAGTGAAAGTGCAGAAACCATCGAAGAAGTTTATGAACCTTTTTTAATACAACAAGGCTTTATAATGCGCACACCACGTGGTCGTGAAGTAACTGAGCAAGCCTATAAACATTTAGGTAAGATTAAAGGGCCAATTCAAGGAGGCTTATTTTAATATATGCATAATAAAATAGATATACCCAACATACCTTTATCTAAGTTTTTAAGACATTCGCTAAATATTCTAAAAAACCCATTACCGTTTCATCAAAATAATTTCATTGAAAGAGGAAATACATTTAGCCTTACTATTGGCTTAAATAAAAAAATATACTTTTCCCGCGATGCTCAATTTGCTGAATATGTGCTTCAAAAAAATCAAAGGAATTACACAAAAAGTAAAATTCAAACAGAAGACCTTTCAAAATATATTGGTAAAGGATTATTAACTTCGGAAGGGGAGCATTGGCGCAAACAGCGAAAACTCATTCAACCTGCTTTTCATAAAAAGCAACTCAATTTATTATTGGATAATATTAATGATACTATAAAAACCGAATATCAAAAAGTTCAGCCAAATACAAAGGTAGATATCTTTCCAATCTTAAACGATTTAGCATTCCAAACCGTAGTAAAATCATTGTTTAGTAATGCAGTAAATCAAAAAGATATACATAGACTGCAACACATAACGGAGGCTACTCAAAAAATGCTAGTTAAAGAACTAAGGCAACCATATTTAGTTTGGTGGTTTACAGCTAGCGGAAGTTTAAAAAAGCATCTTGATCTTACTGAAGAGGCAAGGCAGATTTTAAAACGTATAGTTAATGAACGGAGAGTTTCTGGGTTAAGACAAAACGATTTATTGGATATGTTGCTTGATGCTAAATATGATGATGGTGAACCAATGAGTGAAGAACAATTGATTGATGAAATATTAATATTATTTGTTGCTGGCCACGAAACCACATCTAATGCTTTAACCTTTACATTTCAATTATTGGCACAACATCCTAAGTGGCAGGATAAAATTGTTGAAGAAATTTCAAGTATCGAAAAAGAAACTAAAGATACCATGGCATTAGTAACA
>JASBSE010000491.1 GCA_030149115.1 Winogradskyella sp.
TGGTTAATTGGGACTTAGTATTGTGGTTTTAGGTTTTGATCTTCACAAACAAACTTAAAAAAAAGCAATGATGAACAAAAAATTTATTTAATAAAGATCAGGTCAAATATCAATAAAATTCTTATACTATCAAAACCAAGCTCTTTATTTAACAATAAAAATCGCTAAAAAGCTTACGTAATGCACTTTTTAACTAACAAGATAGCGTTTCCAGACGTGTCTGAAGCCTCTTTTGAAGGCTTATTAGCCATTGGTGGAGACTTGTCATCAGAGCGATTAATTCATGCTTATTCTAACGGAATATTTCCTTGGTTTGAGGATGAAGAACCTCTATTATGGTGGTCGCCAGATCCAAGATTTGTGTTATTTCCTAAAGATTTAAAGGTTTCAAAGAGTATGAAGCAGATTTTAAAAAAGAGTGAATTTAAGGTTACTGTAAATAAAGATTTTAAATCGGTAATAGAGCAATGTGCTTTAGCGAAAAGAGAAGGACAAGATGGTACTTGGATTACGGATCAGATGCTCAAAGCATACATAAAATTGCATCAATTAGGTTATGCAAAATCTGTTGAAGTATGGCAAAAAAACAAACTGGTTGGTGGGCTCTATGGAGTAGATTTGGGCAACAAAGTATTTTGTGGAGAGAGTATGTTTACCAAAGTTAGCAATGCCAGTAAAGTTGGGTTTGTAAACTTTGTCCAAAATTCTAATTACAATTTAATAGACTGCCAAATACATACCAAGCATCTTGAGAGTTTAGGTGCTAAGCATATACCAAGATCAGAATTTTTAAAATACCTTTAAATTTTAAGAATGGCAGAAGTTAAAAGAAACAGCTTTTGCTCAGTGTTAAGATTAAAGGCTTCAAATCGATATTCCATACCTAATTGAAGTTTTAACTTTTCTGAAATTAACCATCCGAATTGAGTCGTTGTTCTATGGTCTAGTTCTGGTTTTTCATTTTTGCTATTGCTTAAAAGAGCTTCCATTGAGCCAACAATATAAGCCTCGCCAATATCTAATTTTTCACCATTAAGGGGGAAATCTAAAGCAAAACGATATCGTAATCTTAATATGGTTAAATCTTCTAAAATCCGTTGTTCAAATCGTACGCGATGTCCAAATCTTATAGCCTGATGTTTTTTTGTATAGTTAAATTGTTGGGTTAAACGTAGCTCGTTGCTACCTCCGTCTATAGATTCTCTTATTCGGTATTGTACACCTAAACTAACGGAATGATTGTAATCTAGGTTTAAGGTTGAAAAATGAACAAAGTCTAGTTGTCTGTTTTCAAAGTTAAAATTGTCTTCTTGATATAAATAATAACGAGAGCGAACAGCAAAATTAGCCTTGTAAACACTATTGACATCAGTATTTATAGCAAAGCTCGTTTCACCTAAACCTTCAAAATCAGATTGAGAAAACAAGATGTTTGGGCTTGCGAAACATGCCAACAAAACTAAAAGTATTTTAGTATAAGACATGTTCGTAAGATGTTGGATTTAAAATTCTGAAGTTTACAAATATGCCAGATTCATCAAAGGTAAACTCTCTAATATCTCGTTTTTTGTTCGTTTTAACTTCGGCGATAATTTCAAAATTTGGAGCTTCAGTTGAGGTATTATCTAATATGTCGTTGGCAAAAGTCAAAGGGTCTAATTTTTCATGATAGACAAACTGTTTTTGCACTTTTATAAGTTTGTATTTGTTAAATCTAGACTTAAAATAATCTTCAATTTTAGATTTTTTTTCTTCATTTATAGTTTTGAATTTGGTGAGGACTTCCAAATCTTCGATAACTCCATCTTTAGAAAACTCTAGACTGTAGCGTTTACTTTTATGTTTAAATTTTACCTCGAAGCTTTGTTTTTCATCATCAGTTTCTTTGTAGAATTTCAAACGTTTACAATCATCAGGTAGGTTTTTTATAACCTCAATAGCAGTTTCTGGAAACTCTGATTCAGTTATACGTTCCTCTTTTTCATTTTTGGTTTGGCTAAAAACAAATTGGCTTATAAATATTAAAATGAGGAGTGTTTTTGTTTTCATTTTTAAACTTCGTTATATCTAAAACAAGATACTTCATGGTCATTAACCATACCAGTAGCTTGCATGTGTGCATAGATTACAGTGGTACCAACAAATTTAAAACCTCGTTTTTTAAGATCCTTACTTATTTTGTCGCTAAGCTCTGTATTGCCTGGTGCTTCTTTGTAATTTTGTATGCTATTTTTTATGGGTTTACCATCTACAAAATCCCAAATATATTTTGAAAAACTACCAAACTCATCCTGTATTTTTATAAAGGCTTGTGCATTAGTCACTGTAGCATTGATCTTCAATTTGTTTCTAATAATACCTTCATCCTGAAGAAGTGTTTCAATCTTAGCTTGCTTGTAGTTTGCAATCTTTTTGTAGTCAAAATTATCAAAAGCTATTCTAAAATTTTCACGCTTGCGCAAAACAGTAATCCAACTCAATCCGGCCTGAAAGGTTTCTAGGATTAGGAACTCAAATAAAGTATCGTCATCATATACAGGAACTCCCCATTCTTGGTCATGGTAGGCTTCATATAGCGGATCGCCAACACACCAACCACATCTGTGCTTTGTCATTTTGTAAGGTTTAGAGTTTTATGCTACTAAGGTAACAAGTGTCACATAATTTAAGCATAATCAGTATTATTTTTGTAAACTGAAAACCAAAAAAATTAAAACAATAACATCACTGAGTTATAAACCAATTAGTTTTATCACGATGGAAATTTTAGAAAGCACAATGATTACAGATATCATCAAAGAAAGTTTAA
>JASBSE010000547.1 GCA_030149115.1 Winogradskyella sp.
TTGCTTGGCACCACCTTCATAGATTACTGTATAGAAATATGTACCTACCGGTAGTTCCTCACCATCATTAGTCTGACCCTTCCACTCATCTACATAGTTGTTCTTAGAGTAAACCAATGTCCCGTTTCTGTTAAAGATCTCCAGTTTTACGACATCAAAACTACTTAAATCGAAGCTATCGTTTAAGTCATCGTTATTAGGTGATATACCCTCAGGGAAAATACAAGACTCAGCCTCTTCTACAAAAGCAGTTACGGTATTTGCACATTGTGTGTCATTAAATACAATTTCTGCAGAATAGTCGCCTGAAACTAAAACAGTATCTAATGTTAAGCCATTGGCACCTGGAATCTCAACTCCATCTAGTAACCAAGTTACAGAAACATCTGAGGAAGCGAAGTTATCAGGGATAATACCAATTGTAACAGGTACTGTTGCATTTGGACAAACTATGTATTCAAATTGTTGATCGAAAGTAGCTAAAGGAACTATATTAACTACTAAATCGAAAGATGTAGTTTCATAACACCCTGTATTGATATCTTCAACTCTCACAAATACTGTTTCGCCACTACTTGTGTAAGGACTTGCAATTGCTCCAGTACTACTATCTGCATCAGCTTGAGATGAGTGATATGTAATCGTAACATCTGAGCTTGTGCTTACTTCATCATCAATTGAAGTTAGATCAAATTGAGTAGAACCATCTACATTACCATCTGAATCATCACAAACAACAAAGTCTACAGGTTGGTTAACCATTGGTCTAGGGTTAACAACTAATTCTACTTCAGATAACTGACGACATCCTAAGAATCCATCATTTGCAGCCGTTGCATCTTCAATTCTTATTATTAATGTTTCACCAGAGCTACTGTAAGGTGAAGTTACTGGGTTTATTGCTTGGTTAGCATCATTAATGCTAGTGTAATAACTCACAACAAAATCATCCCCTAAGGCTAATGAGGTGGTTAAAGCATCAAGATCAAACTCTTCAACACCATCGGAACCAGGTCCATCACAAACTGTAATGTTTTGAGGGTCTACAGATGGAGCTTCATCAAACAATCTAACATCAATTAAAGCAGAGAAATATGTTTCACTTTGATCGCAAATTCCACCAAGAACCTGTACTTGATAAGTTCCAGACTCAGTAACTGTTAAATTAGGTTGGTTGTAATCTGGAATAATAAATCCATCTCGATACCATCTAAATTCATCAACACTATAGAAAGTACTAGCTGATAACTCAACACTTGGGTATCCACAGAATTCGAAAGTTTCATCAGGTGTTATAGGATCTTCTACATCATCTTCAACTTCACCACCTTCAATAGATAGAACAACATCACAAACAACATCACAGTTTGTTCCGTCTGGTGGTCCAGAATCTTGAGTAAATGTATAGAAACCTGGATCTTGCGAGAAGTTAGTTATTAAAATAACATACACAGAATTTGCAGGAACATTACTTAGCGTAATTGTTTCACTAGCTGTAGCAGAATAACTACAGTCAGCTATAGTTTCTGGTAATAAGTCCACACAACCACCTTGTTGATCGACAAAAGGACCCCAAACAATAAAATCAATATCGATAGGATTTCCAGATAAATTAACCTGGTCTAAACTAAATACGTAGTCACCTGCTATATCAAAATTTATAGTATTCCATTGTGGATCTGGCTGCGATCCTAAACAATCATAATCTAAATAAGGAGGAGCCGTTTGATCTCCAACAATACTTTCATATTGAATTGTAGGATCAGCACAAATAGGTAGTGCATCTAAACAATATGTAGGTGTTCCTAACGTACTAATACATAAGTCAAATGAACTAGTCTCACTTGAACTTCCTGCAGAGAAAATACGTATATAATAAGTATCTCCAACAACTAAAGAAGGTGTTAAACTAAATGTATCATCAGAACAGTATATTTCTACAAGGTTACCGCAATCACCACCATATAAGGCATGATCTAAATTGGTAGTACCACCCGTAATATTTTGGATATCTATAATTTGTTGTTCGCCAACAGCTGTAAATTGGAACCAAACATCATCATCTGGATCTCCACCACAAGACAGAGGAACTCCTGATGGAGTCGCAGCTAAGATGCTTCCTGGTGTCGTAACACTACATGATTCATCTGCATTCACGGATGCTACAGTTGCTCCATCACAATTATCATTATCTGGAGGACATGCAAGTAACTGTATAGCTTGACTGTTAATTATACAGTTCACATCATCATCATTACTAACAGAAATTATTACATCTTGAAGGAAAGGGAAAGGACCAACTTGATAAACACCTGTCATTGTTACTGGAACAGTGTCACTATTAATATTATTCGAAATTGTAAGGTTGGTTGCATCTCCTAAACTCGTTACGTCCACATCGATTAAGAATTGATCTCCATTTTCACAGTCATCAATTACAGTATAGGTTGCTTCAGGATTTATACAAGTAGCACAAGAAACAGTATAATTTATTCCAGCAGCGTAAGCAGCACTACCACTACCACAACTAACACTTCCATCAGAATTTATATAAAAAGAAATTGTATCGCCAGTAGATTGAAATGACAGACCTCCAATGTTTCCTGCATTTCCATAATTATCATCAGCAGGAGCATAACCAGGGAATGGGTTTCCGTCAGAATCTAAAACAACTAGTTCATCCCAGTTATTTTCAACAAACCCTGAATTAAACACAAGGTTTAAAGGTGTACCATCGTTACTAGTAAATGTGAATATAAGCGGATTTGCAGCACCTCCATTATCATAACAGTAATCTATTGTTAAAGGACCATCGTTGGCACAATCTAATGTGAAATCTGTTTGAATAGGTGTGTCGAATACTACAGGACCTACCCAATCACTAAATCCATCAGCATCACAATCTGCTCTTACCCATACTTCGTAAGAACTAGAGAACGATAAACCTGTTTCGTTCACTGAAGGCGAAAAAACTTCTGTTCCAGGTCCAGTAGGCTCTCCTGTACCTGCAGGTACAACAACATACTCCCAAGAGGTTTCTCCACCAGTTCCAATCCATGCAATATCAGCAGAACTACCTGTAATATTTGATATTGTTATACTACTAGGAGGAATACAATCTGGAGCCTCGTCAAAAGTAACGTCATCAATAGCAATATCGTCATAGAAATCCCCAGTTACTATTTCAGAGAAAATGAATCTTGCTTGTACATCACCAGTAATCGTAAGACCACTAAGCCCAATAATCTTTAATTCCCATCCAGAAGTATTAGTGTTATAAGTACCCATGTTATTCCAAGCAGCACCATCCCATACTTCTACATCTAGTTGACAGTTGGCATTACCTTCATTGTCACTTATTTCGTAAAAAGATAGAGCAGGCGAGGTCAATCCTGATACATCAACTAAAGGGCTTGTTAAAGTTCTAACCCCATCATCACCAGATGAATCACACCAAGCAAAGTAGTCGTTAGTTGCTGTAGTACCAGTAATAGTACCATTATTACCTATATGGTTGAATCCAGGATCGTTATCAAAAAACCAATCTTCACCGCCATCCATCGACCAACAAAGAGGAATAGTTCCTCCATTTTCGAAACCTTCAGTGTAAGGAGCTATAAAAGTTGTACATTCTGTACTAAAGGCAAAAGGCCCTACCCATCCACTTAACTCACTACCACAATTAGCTTGTACGTAGTATTCATAATCAGTAGCAGCAGAAAGCCCAGTTACGGTGTAAGGATTTGTAACTCCAGAATCTGTAGCAGTTCCTGTTGGAGGTGTACCAGCCGCAACGACCTCAATATTCCAATCTACAACAGTGCCGCCTTGTGTCCATCCGAGTTCAGCAGATGAAGAAGTAATTGCACTAGCCGTTAGAAAAGTTGGATCAAAACATGTAGGAGCTTCATCGAAAGTAACATCGTCAATTGCAATATCATCATAGAAATCTCCCGTTACAGTTTCCGAAAATATAAATCTAACCTGAACATCTCCAGTAATAACTAAACCAGATAGATCAATTAATTTCAATTCCCAGCCAGCGGTATTGGTATTGTAAGTACCCATATTGTTCCAAGCTGCACCGTCCCATACTTCAACATCCAATTGAGAATTTGCATTCCCTTCATTATCACTTAATTCATAAAAAGAAAGAGATGGGTTGGCAAGCCCTGAAATATCAACAAGAGGACTTGTTAAGGTGCTTACACCATCATTTCCAGATGAGTCAACCCAAGCAAAGAAATTATTTGAAGATGTCGTCCCAGTTATTGTACCATTATTACCAATATGGTTACCAGCACCTGTATTACTAAATAACCAATCTTCACCACCGTCCATTGTCCAACATAATGGAATAGTTCCTCCATTTTCAAACCCTTCTGTATAAGGCGCTGTAAAAGTTACGCATTCTGTTGAAAAAGCAAAAGGCCCTACCCATGAACTAACATCTCCACCACAATCTGCTTGTACGTAATAAAGGTAATTAGAAGCTGGTGTTAATCCTGTAACGGTATAAGGGTTTGAAGTGGCAACATCAGTAGGTGTTTCTGTCTGAGTTCCTCCATTAAGTATAACTTCAATATTCCAACTCGTAGCAGTGCCATTTTCTGTCCATGTCAATGTTGCACTATCAGAGTTTGAACTTACAATTGCAAGATCAGATGGTTCTGGACAAGTAACTTCAAAAATATTTATATCATCAAAACCAAATCCCTCGTCTGTTACTGAACCATCAGAACCAAAAGCAATTCTAAAGATTACATTAGATTGACCGCCTAAACCTGTAAGAGCATGTCTCGCAGTAACCCAAGCATTGGTTCCAGCAGCACCTGTCCCTGACCAACCTTCTTGTTGACCACCAGGATTACCATTGATAGTATTATCAGTGTACCAATTGTTAGGATCTCCGTCAGCACCAACATTAACCCAAGTGGCACCTCCATCAATAGAGGATTGAAGCACAGCACCATCCCAACTAAATTCAATATCATACCAGATACTTAATTCAATTGAAGGAGCAGCAAGTGATGAAAAGTCAAATACAGGGCTTGTGACCCAAGAGTTTTCATTGGAATTATAATTGCCTGAGAGATTTGTTACCCAAGAGTTTGCTCCAGATGCAGCGCTATTAATAATAGCACCAGTTGGTGTGCCTAAAGCCCAAGTGCCATTTGTTGTGTTGTCGGCAACCCAACCACCATCACCAGACTCAAAGTCTTCAGTGTATGGAAAAGTAGTTATTTGTGCTTGTACATTCGTAAATGCAATGAATGAAAGCAAAAATAAAAATAGAGTAATCTTTTTCATTATTAATCGGTTTGTTAGAAATTATTTAACCCTTTATAATACACTGATTATAAAGGATTTGTTTTTTTTTATTTTATGAGGCTTGGGGAAACATATAGAAACGTTGATTAACCGTTCTTTTTATGCTCACTCGAAGATATAAAAAATGCCTATTAACGTAGTGTTAACAATGCTATAATAGATAAACGACATTATTTATCGATAAATGGTTTGAGACGTTAAAAATTGGATATAAACAGGGAAATGATCGCTATAACCTCCCTTGTATTTTTTGCCAACGTAGGTTCTAAATGGCTGTCCTTTGTACTTACCATGATACTGAGTTATAAACTTAGAGTTAAACACCTCAGCTTTTAAAAATCTTAATTTTGTGCCTGAGGGATCAAAAAAATTGTTGCTTATCAGTATTTGGTCAAACATATTCCATTGAAAATTATGATTTAGGCTTCCTTTGTTATAAGACAAAACGGTGCTGAAAGGATTGTGTAGTTGACTTTCTTTTTCTAAGAGTGTTATGCTATTGTTATGAGGGTTATCATTAAAGTCACCCATTACAATAACTTTAGCATTAGTTTGTTCTTTTTTTAATCTTGAGATAATATTATTAACAACATTTGCGGCAGCTAGTCTTTTGTGCTCGGTTTCTTTTTCGCCTTCTCTACGGGAAGACCAATGATTGACAATAATACTAATGTCCTCATTATAAAGCTTGCCTTGCACCAATAAGATGTCTCTAGTATAATCTCTATTTCCTGTTTCCGTTTGAAGATAAACAGAAAAGGTTTCTGAATTTTCGACTTTAAAAAATGCCTCCTTATATAGAAGAGCAACGTCAATACCTCTTTCATCCAAAGAATCAAAGTGTACGAAATTATATCCTAAGCTTTCTAAATGTTCGCTATTTATTAAATCCGTTAATACCTTATTGTTTTCAACTTCAGCTAAACCAACAATAACAGGTGGCTTATCATCTTCTTCACCAATTTGAGAAATGACCGAACCTAACTTTCTTAATTTGTTCTGATAACGTTTGTAAGTCCACCGTTTGGCAGAGGTTGGTAAAAAATCATCGTCGTTAGTAAGGGGATCATTTTCAATATCAAATAAATTTTCGATATTATAAAAAGCTATTGTTATGATTTTGGAATTTTCTATCATGTTATAAAAATATAGCTTTTCAAAAATATACTGAGGAAAATCCATTTCCTTAACTTTGTACTTTATTTTATTTATGCTAGAGAAAAAAGATATAGAATTAGAAAGTGTAGTCCTTATAGGCATCATCACTCAAGACCAAGATGAAGAACAATCTAAAGAGTATTTAGATGAGCTTGAGTTTTTAACCTACACAGCAGGAGGTGATGTTGTAAAGCGATTTACCCAAAAAATGACAATGCCAAATCCTAAAACTTTTATAGGAACTGGTAAGATGGAGGAGGTAATGAACTTTGTAAAAGAAAATGAAGTAGGTACTGTAATATTTGATGATGAGCTCTCGCCAGCACAAGAACGCAATATTAGTAAAATTCTTAATTGTAAAATTTTAGATAGAACCAACCTTATCCTAGATATATTTGCCCAACGTGCACAAACCAGTTATGCCAGAACTCAGGTAGAATTGGCACAATGTGAATACCTGCTACCGCGATTAAAAGGAATGTGGACACACCTTGAAAGACAAAAAGGTGGT
>JASBSE010000548.1 GCA_030149115.1 Winogradskyella sp.
TCTGCTGCTGTTGAGAATACTTGCGATTTCTTTGTAGGAATCGTAGTGTTAGCTTCAATCAACTTTGTCATTACATTACCCATAGTTTCGATACCTAATGATAATGGAGTTACGTCTAATAAAAGAACGTCTTTTACATCACCAGTTAATACACCACCTTGGATACCTGCACCAAGAGATACAACTTCGTCTGGGTTAACACCTTTACTTGGTGCTTTTCCGAAGAAAGACTCCACTGCTGCTTGTACAGCTGGTATACGTGTAGAACCACCTACTAAGATAACTTCATCAATATCAGATTTTGATAAACCTGCTGCTTTAAGAGCTGTTTGACATGGCTCTATTGTGCGCTTAATTAAATCATCAATTAACTGCTCAAATTTAGAACGTGTTAATGTACGCACCAAGTGCTTTGGTCCACTTGCAGTAGCTGTTACGTAAGGTAAGTTAATCTCTGTCTGTGCAGAAGATGATAACTCTATCTTAGCTTTTTCAGCAGCTTCTTTAAGACGTTGTAAAGCCATTGGATCTTTACGTAAGTCCATATCTTCGTCTGCAATAAACTCTTCTGCTAACCAATCAATGATTCTTTCATCTACATCATCACCACCTAAGTGTGTATCACCATCTGTAGATAATACTTCAAATACTCCATCACCTAATTCAAGGATAGAAACATCATGCGTACCACCACCAAAATCGAATACTACAATTTTTTGATCTGTAGATTTTTTATCTAAACCATAAGCTAATGCTGCTGCAGTAGGCTCGTTAATAATTCTACGAACTTTTAAACCTGCAATTTCACCAGCTTCTTTAGTTGCCTGTCTTTGAGCATCATTAAAGTAAGCAGGTACTGTAATAACAGCTTCAGATACATCTTGCCCTAAGTAATCTTCAGCAGTTTTCTTCATTTTTTGAAGAATCATTGCCGATAATTCTTGAGGTGTGTACAAACGACCATCGATATCTACTCTTGGTGTATCGTTATCACCTTTTACCACTTTATATGGTACACGTTCTGCTTCGTTTTTAGACTCAGAATATTTGTTACCCATAAAACGCTTAATAGAATAAACCGTTTTTGTTGGGTTAGTTACTGCTTGTCTTTTTGCTGGATCACCAACTTTAATTTCACCACCTTCTACGAAAGCGATAACCGAAGGTGTAGTTCTCTTACCTTCAGCGTTTGGGATTACAACTGGCTCGTTACCTTCCATTACAGAAACGCAAGAGTTGGTTGTTCCTAAATCAATTCCAATAATCTTACTCATAATATTAGTGTATATATTTTTTGTGTATTTAATTTTTAAACTCGTTTACTAATAGTCAATGATTATGCCATGACAAAAAATGTGACATGATGTCAGATTACTTTTATGAAAAGATTTTTCAATTACACTTACTTTGGAATATGTTTTGATGTATTATTGGCAAAAAATTAGTTATTATGAAGCATATTTTATCCTTAATTACCGTATTTACTTTATTATTTACTGCCTGTGAAGGTGATCCTGGACCCCAAGGACCTCCTGGTCTTAATGGACAAGATGGTGGTATTTTTGTAGCCCAATCCTTTGAAACAGCCCCTTTAGACTTTACAACTGGAAACGCATTTGAACAAGTAATAAGTTATCCTGTTGACTTTTTAGTTGGTGACGATATGGTGTTAGTTTATTTATTGTGGAATGAAAATCCAGATCCTGTTTGGCGACTGTTACCACAAACCATCTATACTGATAATGGAAGTTTTCAGTACAATTATCAGGATGAATTTACTCAGTTAAGATTGTTTATGGACGCAGAAAGTAGTTTTGATTTCAATACATTATCAGACAATGACACTTTAAATCAAATATTTAGAGTTGTTGCTTTACCATCTGATTTGATAAATAGTAACGACATTGATATCAATAACTTTAATGATGTTGTACAGTATTTACAGTAAAGTTTTCCTAAAAAAAGTAGTCAAGCGATGATTTTTATCATCGCTTTTTTTTGTTTTTTAGTATTAAACAAAATGTATCTTTGCCGGAATTATTAATTGAATTTCATGGAGTGTATTTCTGTCTTTGATATGCTAAAAATTGGTGTAGGACCATCAAGTTCTCACACTTTAGGTCCTTGGCGTGCTGCAGAACGTTGGATTAAAGAACTTAAAGACAAAAATCGTTTTCATAAGGTCGAAAAAATAACTGTAGACCTATATGGTTCATTGTCTTTAACAGGAAAAGGACATGCTACAGACCTTGCTGTATTACTAGGTTTAACAGGTGCTGATCCAGAGCGCATTCCAGTTGACACTATAGACATCAT
>JASBSE010000496.1 GCA_030149115.1 Winogradskyella sp.
TCTAATTATTAAACCACCCAAAGAATGACCAACCAAAATAAATGGACCATCTATTTCTTCCTTTTCAAGAAATCCATGTAATTCAGACACAAAATTTTCTAATGTTCTTGGGTTTTCAGTGGTAGAAGATTTACCAAGACCTATTCTGTCATAGCTTATGGTAGTCGTTATTTTTGAAATACTATCTTGAATAGTTTTCCAACCTTCTAAAGTTTCTCCAAGACCTGATTCAAATAATATCACAGGGCTTCCACTTCCTTTCTTATCAAAATTGAAATTTAATTCACTAGTGTCCGTCTGGGCATAGACTGTAATGGTGATTAAATAGAGTATGCCCAAAAAATAAATTTTAGTTTTCATATAATGTTATGTTGCTTTTTAACTCAGTTCTTTGTTGTGTGTAGTTTTTTTATTTAATTCCGTTTTCATTAATTAATTTTTCCAATTCTTTATTATTTTTCCAACCGCCACATTCTTTCATTGAAATCAAAAGGTATTTTTTAGCTTCTTCTAAATTCCGAACTACTCCTTTTACTGTTGCATTTTCCCAAGGTTTCTTGTCATCGGTTAGTAAATATTCAAAATAATATTCGTTTCCTAGTGATTCAATTATCACAAACCATTCAGAGTCGCATTTGTCAGAAGTTTGTAAAACCAAGCTTGAGTGAGAAGTCAATCCCCAAATTTCAGTCTCTTTAAAACTATCATTTATGATTTCAATCAATTTGAGCATATTCTTACCTCTTTCTGCCCAAACAGAATTACTTTTATCCCTAGATATTTCAGTATAATATTCTTCGAGTGCTTTACCCTTATTTTGTTTAGTATTTGCTAAAAGAGGCATTTTCTATATGGTTTGTCTTAAATGACGCACAACGGTCTGGTGTATGATTTCATTGCACGGTTTACGTATTAAAGTTAGCAAATAATCACAGATAGAAAATTCCGATAGAATTTTCGTAAGTCGGAAGTGACCAAGCAATTAATTATACACGTTGTTGTAAGACGTTTTTTCTTTAAGTATTTCATTCAGTTTTTCAGCTAGTTGTGCTTCTTGTCCAGTTTTTAAGTAAAGAAAAATCATTCCCCAACCATTGTCTAAATTCAAAATTCCATATTCAGAGTTAAAAAACATAGGACCATTTCCATCATCAACAGATTCAGTCATAACATAAAGGTCAAACTTAAGTTCAGATAGAGATTTGTCGGTATAATGATTTTTTTTAATCAGCTCAAATTCAGTTCCAACAAAGAACAATTGATTTGTATTTTTAACAAACTTAAAACTCATATTCTTTTCGTCATCATACAGATTTTTATAACTGTAAATGATTGAACTATCCTTAATTTTTTTGGTTAGTTCA
Organism: Winogradskyella sp.; assembly: GCA_030149115.1. Classification (GTDB taxonomy): domain Bacteria; phylum Bacteroidota; class Bacteroidia; order Flavobacteriales; family Flavobacteriaceae; genus Winogradskyella. Next base: position 1,365 of record JASBSE010000496.1, read on the forward strand.
TATTCCATCTCTTTTTGCAAAGAGTCTACAAAAAATTCATATAGGAATCTTTTTTCTACTTGAAACTGAGATTTTGTATTCAATTCAGATTGTAGAGTGTCGGATTTTTTCGAGTTAGAACAACTCAAAATTGAAAATATGATTACTATGTAAAGTGCTCGTTTCAAAATGTCTTACAACGGTTAGTATAACCGTCAGTTACGGCATTAAAGTTACTATTTTTCGGTTAAGCACTGGCGTTAGCAAATCTTTAGATTCGGCGTAGCCAACTCAGAGTGGATTCGGACGCAGTCGAATCCGCCGACCCGAGCATAGCGAACAGGCGTCAGCAAATTGCGGTTATACATTGTTGCCAGTAGTTTTTTTAATATTTTCTTCTATTGAGTTAACTTTTTCTGTCCAGTATTCAACTGCTTTTTTTAAGTCAGTTTTTCTTTTCTTTTTTGTTCCAGTTTTAAATTCACTCGGCAAGCTGAATAAGAAATGTGAATTTTTATCCCAATCTTTACTTTTCTCGCTTTCTGTCTGCGGTTCTATTCTTGTCATCCAAAAACGTAAATTTTCAATGTAGATTTCTTTTTTCTCATTTAGAAAATCTATCAAAGTAGATTTGTCTTTGGGAATGTAACCTGGTCCAGTACAACCGCAAGAATGAAAAGTGATTCCAGTTTCATACAAGTCCTTCATATGATTCCACGCTTTCAAGTCAGATTTTTTTGGTGACTCAAAGTCCAATCCCATATTTGCCGTCATTCCACCGCATTCTGGACACTTATACGGCTGATTTTCCCAAACCTTTGTATAGGCCGTATTTCCATCAATATCAATCAATAATCTTCTCTTGAATGTTTTTCGACATTCAAAACAAGCATAGTGAGGTTTATATGAGTTAATTCCGTATCGGCACATTTTGGTTCAAATTACTGGCAACGGTCTCGTATAACCGTCAGTTACGGGATTAAAGTTAATGATTTTCGGTTAAGCACTGACGTTAGCAAATCTTTAGATTAGGCGTAGCCAATTCCGAGTGAATTCGGACGCAGTCGAATCCGCCGACACGAGCATAGCGAACAGGCGTCAACAAATTGCGGTTATACATTGTTAGCATACGTTTTTTCTCTTATTTTTTCAGATAGCTTTTCAATGTCAGTTTTGAAATCAGCTATTTTTGATTCAACAGTGTCAACTCCAAAATAGTCGGTTAAAAGTTCATATGCATTTTTCACAATTTCTTTATTTCCCTTTTTATTTATAATGTCGCTCAAAATTCTTGCTGTGAGTGAATCATATTCATCTTTTGGTGCTCCATTAGCTATAAATCCCAATAAATCAAATTCGTTTGTTACTTCTCTCGCAATTTTGAGTTTAATTTTCAGAGAGTTCTTTGATTCTTTTTGGTTATTTTCTTTTATATATATTCCCCAAACACACATTGAAAATTCTCCAGCGACAAATTCCACCTTTCTATTTGGTAATTCAATCCAAAATCGGTTTAGTGATTTCGTCTCTCCATAAAGTGGGTCTTTGACAATAATTGTTTCATAATCAGATTTCCATTCGTAGTCCCAAATGTTAACTCCATCAATTCCACAATATTCGCCATCGGCTACTGTCTTAAAATGTTTCCACTGGTTGTTCATTCAAATGTATGCTAACGGTTTGTGTATGGCTCGTTGCGGAAAATCAGCTATGATTTTCCGCCGTAAACCGAAGATAGCAAATTGCTATGAATTTCGATTAGGAAAACAGCCGCAATGAACTATAGCCGTTGTTGGCAAACGTTATTTTTAAAATTTAATTCCTAAACTTTTAATCTTTTGATATTTATCCATAAGCAACTTAAAGTTTTCATTCAGTTCTTTGAAAACATCTGAATTTTCTTTTTCAGTTAGTTTTAATTCAATAGCTGTTTTTTGAAATGATTTAGACTTTTTATCAATTCGCATTTCCAATTCTTGAAGTTTAGCTTTTATTTCGGTGTAATCTGGTTCAGAATCTGTATAATTTTCCAGTTTATTGATTATACTGTCTAGCACTTGACTTGTTGAATCTGCAAGTGTTATCATTTCAGTTTTAAATTTGGATATTTCAGTATCTTTTTGGTTTTTGCTAATTCCTTTTTGTTTGCAGGAAATAGTAATTATCAGAATCGTAAATAATAAATACTTTAATATTTTCATTAAATGTGGTTTATAATGTTTGCCAACGTGTTCGTGTATGATTTGTGCGGAATCAGACGCTAGTCAGATTCGGCTGCAAATCAGATGTTGGTTTAAAGTTAGGACTTTTATTTGAAGTTCATTCGCTAGCATGAATTATACACGTTGTTAGCTGCTGGTACTAACCGAGTTGTTTTCGGTCAATTTTAAATTTAAAAGGAACCTTACATGTTTGGTAGACATTAATTTTTTCTTTTGCGCAATGGTAACGATTTCATCTATTGAAGATTCAGGAAAATCTAGACCGAGAATTACCTCAGAATAAAAATCATCGGGTAATTGTATTGTTCTGTCTTCTTTATTCGCGACTTTAGGGAAATATGTTTTCATTACCCTATATTCTTGTTCATAACTCCATGATTTCGCCTTGTTTTGGGTTCTTAGAAGGGATTTTTCAACAGCATCTTCATTCAAAGGATCAATTAACGGATAATCTAATTCTTTGTCATAATTTACCATCCCTCCAGCACCTGTTAATCCTGAATTTCTTAATTTTTCTTCATATATCCCGATACAAAATCCAGTATGGTTAGCAGCATAATGGGACCACATTAAAATATTATCCCAAATAGCCGAAAAAGATATCACACCGATGTGTAAATCCTGTTTTTCAAAAAGAACCTTTTCAAGTTTGTTATGATGAATACTTGGATCTTTCTTTAACTCTTCATAAAACTTGATTCTTTCCTCTTCCATGTTAAGCCCTTTTTCATGAATTCTATCTCTAGTTTTAATCATAACTAGATCAGTATATCTTCGTAATTTATCATCTGTATCAAGTGAAAATATATTGTCCGGTATTCGACAATCAAAAGGATCATTAAATGAACTAGGAGGTGCAAAGTAGAGTTGGTTTTGCGTTAGGGATCTTCTATGATACTCATTTTCCCAATCCCTGTATTTATATATTATTTTGGGGTGATTAAACATCGGTTTCTTTACTTACAGCTAACGTTAGTATATACAAACCTAGCCAAAAAAGTACGCATACACAACCCTAATTATTTGTTATTCAGCACCTTTTAGCAAATTATAGCATAACCATATAAAAGTGAGTTATGTCGCACCTTAGTATATTCAAAACCACCATAAACCAACAAGCAGCACAAACCAAAACCTAATGCCCAAACAGCGCTACACTATACCCATCACCACCAAGCAATAAAAAAAGGCTATCATTTACTTGTTGGTAAAACCTTAAGAGCAGAAACAAAAAAAATCCCAAGCTATAAGCTTAGGACTAGGTATAAAGTATTAGTAAATATACTCTAAGTTAATCGTCAGGGTGCATAAAGCGTTGTTTACCCAGTAGCACATCTTCACTCTCTACATGGTCATCATCTGGAACACAACAGTCTACAGGGCAAACCGCAGCACACTGTGGCTCTTCATGAAACCCCTTGCACTCCGTACATTTATCTGGTACAATGTAATATAACTCGTCACTTATAGGCTCCTGTGCTTCATCAGCATCCACTTCCTTTCCGTTTGGTAATACTACAGTACCGTTCAAACTTGTACCATCTTTATAGCGCCAATCGTCAGCACCTTCATAGATAGCAGTATTAGGACATTCTGGCTCACAAGCTCCACAATTTATACATTCATCCGTGATTATAATTGCCATAGTAAATTTTAGGTTTTTATTGCTTAATTTTGCAGTTGCAAAAATAAAGCCAAAATGGCGTTTTACCAAACTCTACATGGATTTACAACAAAGAATTAACGCTTTCTCTAAA
>JASBSE010000563.1 GCA_030149115.1 Winogradskyella sp.
TGCAAAGGTTTTGTAGGGTTTGGCAAAGCCAATAATTTGCTTAAAATAATTCATGTACTATAAATTCATATCCTTTAGGATAGCGTCAATCTTACTTTCCAATAACTGCTCCGTTGTTGCAAAAGCAGACACATTGTCAAGATCTGTATTAACACTAATGTAGAATTTAATTTTAGGCTCAGTACCACTTGGTCTCAAAGCAATTTTACTGCCTTCTTCGGTATAGTAGATTAATACATTAGATTTTGGTACATCTATAGTTGTTTCTTCTAAAGTTTGAAGGTTTTTAGAAATTGAAGTTAGGTAATCTTCAATAAGCACAACTCTTTCTCCATTAATTTCTTTTAAAGGATTATTTCTGGCATCAACCATCATTTGTTTAATTTCTGCAGCACCTTCAATACCTTTTTTAGTAAGTGATATTAAACGCTCTTTAAAGAAGCCATGCTCAACATATAAGTCTATTAATTTTTCATACAAAGTTTTGCCATCAGCTTTAGCTTGTGCAGCAATTTCGCAAGCTAAGAGGGTAGAGGTTACAGCATCTTTATCTCTCACAAAATCACCGACCATAAAACCAAAGCTTTCTTCACCACCACCAATAAAATCTAGCTCAGGGAAGTCTTTTATCATTTTGGCAATCCATTTAAAACCAGTTAAGCCAATTTTGCATTCTACATTGTAAGCGTTGGCTAAAACAGACATCATTGGAGTAGAAACAATTGTAGAACCTACAAACTGTTTTCCATTGATTTTGTCTTCTTTTTTCCATTGTTTTAAAAGAAAATCGGTCATTAAAACCATAGTCTGGTTACCATTCAGAATCACCAATTCATTTTCTAAGTTCCTTACCACAACACCTAATCTATCGCAATCTGGATCTGTACCAATAACAATGTCTCCATCTACTTCCACAGCTAATTTCATAGCCATTTTTAGAGCTTCTGGCTCTTCTGGGTTTGGTGATACTACAGTTGGGAAATCTCCATTTGGATCTTTTTGTTCTTCAACAATATTGACGTTTGTATAACCAGCACGTTTTAAAGTTTCTGGTATAGCCATAATTGAGGTGCCATGAAGAGATGTAAAAACGATGTTTAAATTTTCTTTAGCTTCTGTAGAGGTATTAAAACTTCCATTTTCAATAGAAGCATCAATAAATACATCATCAATAGCTTTGCCTATGTATTGAATTAAATCTGAATTTGCTTCAAACTTAATTTCAGAATAATCTAGTTTGTTTATTTCTGCTATGATTTCGCCATCTTGTGGTGGAACTAATTGTCCGCCATCTTGCCAGTACACTTTATAGCCATTGTATTCTGGTGGATTATGAGAAGCTGTTAGTACAATTCCGCAATGACAGCCTAAATGCTTAAGTGTAAAAGAAAGCTCTGGTGTAGGTCTTAAATCTTCAAATAAATAAACTTGAATCCCGTTAGCAGAAAATACATCAGCAACCACCTTTCCAAAGGTTTTACTATTGTGTCTACAATCGTAAGCGATAGCTACTTTTACTTGTTCACCAGAAAAAAACTGATTTAAATAATTACTAAGTCCTTGTGTGTTTTTACCTAATGTATATTTATTAATACGGTTTGTACCTAGACCCATTATGCCGCGCATTCCACCAGTACCAAATTCTAAATTTTTGTAAAAACTTTCTTCTAACCCTTTAGGATCAGAAGCAATCATGTTTTTAATTTGGTCTTGAGTGTCTTGATCAAAAGTTGGTGTTAACCAAGTGTTTACACGTTCTAATATTTCTGGTTTAATATAAATCATAAGTAAAAAGTATTATTATACAAATGTAAAAAATCTTAAGCATGCAAAATTGAATCTTAAAGATTATTACGCTTATTCAGATACATTTAATGCTTCCTTAATAAAGTAACGTTGCTGTTGACGTTGAGATCGTAAAATAAGTTCTCCCAAAAAGCCTGCTATAAATAATTGCGATCCTATAATCATTGTTGATAGTGCAATGTAAAATTGTGGTCGGTCAGTAATAAGTCTTCCCTTTGGGTTAAAAAACAATTTGTCTAAACCTAAATAGAAGGCAAATCCAAAACCAATAATGAACATAATAACACCAAGAGCACCAAAGAGATGCATAGGGCGTTTACCAAAGCGCGAAACAAACCAAATAGTTATAAGATCTAAAAAACCGTTAATAAAACGATTCATACCAAATTTGGTATGGCCATATTTTCTGGCTTGGTGCTTTACAATTTTTTCACCAATGTTAATGAAACCAGCATTTTTTGCTAATACAGGGATATAACGATGCATTTCACCATAAACATCAATATGTTTTACCACAGTATTGGCATAAGCTTTAAGTCCGCAGTTAAAATCATGAAGTTTCACTCCAGAAGTTCTTCGTGCGGCCCAATTAAAAAGTTTGGAGGGTAAATTTTTAGAAATGACGGAGTCAAAACGTTTCTTTTTCCAACCAGAAACAAGGTCATAACCTTTATTGGTTATCATATCATATAACTCAGGAATTTCATCAGGATTATCTTGAAGATCAGCATCCATAGTAATAACAACATCTCCTTTGGCAGCAGCAAAACCTGCATGTAAGGCTTGGGATTTTCCAAAGTTTTTAAGAAAACGAATACCTTTTACGTTGGTATTTGATTCAGCAAGTAGAGAAATCACTTTCCAAGAATTGTCAGTACTACCATCGTCAATAAATAGAATTTCGTATGAAAACGAATTGGATTGCATCACAGATACAATCCAATCGTGTAGTTCTTTTAAAGATTCTTCTTCGTTAAGTAGTGGTATAACTACTGATATATTCATATTTTGAAAACTCTAATTTATAGACTTCAAAAATAAACGAAATTATTTAAGCAGCGTGTGGGTC
>JASBSE010000569.1 GCA_030149115.1 Winogradskyella sp.
ATTCCCTAACCACAATTGTCACTTTACTCAACCAAAGACATTAATAACTCAAGCCTATTTTATATCTTTAACCAAACGCTTTAGTTTAGAGGTAAACAAAACCTAGATTTTATGAAAACACAAACATTAACACAGAGCAACACATTCAAAACTTTTGGTTTTGCATTGGTTTTTATGATGACATTATTTACGTTTAATACCGCTTTCGGTCAAACTAAAGAAGCTACACAAGAGCGCACCATAAAAGGTCTCGTATCTAACGAAGATGGTCCTTTACCTGGTGCTAACATTACATTAGATGGCACCAGAGTTGGCGCTGTAACAGATGATGAAGGTAAATTTACATTTCCGAAGAAATTAAAAACGGGTGATGTATTGGTCTTTAGCTATCTTGGTTACGAAACCCAAAAGGTATCTATAACAGACAAAACAAGCTTTATTACTTTAGAGCTTACACCAGATATGGTAGAAATGATTGGTGCTGTAGACACCAACAAACCTTATAAGTCTAAACGCAAAAAAAACTAAGTGTAAGTTTTGCAAAAAACGTTTCTATTACTACTACTGCTTTTTTTAAGTTTATGTAGGCTTAATGCTCAAATCACAGACTTTGACCATATAGATTTTAAAAAAGCAGATAGTATTGCCTTATCATTAAAAGGTGAAAGCCTTACAAATCTACCTGAACTTTCTTTAAAACTTACCAGTACGTTAAACACAGATGTAGAAAAGTTTAGAGCCATTTATAAGTGGGTTTGCGATAATATTGCCAATGACTACAATCTTTACCTACAAAACGACCGACAACGACAACGTTTTAAAGATGATAGCCTAAAGCTTGATGCATGGAATGCAAAATTTAGAACTAAGCTTTTTAGCAGGCTACTTAAGAAAAAACGAACTATTTGCACAGGTTATGCCTATTTGGTAAAAACTTTAGCTGATTTTGCCAATCTGGAATGTGAGATTGTACAAGGTTTTGGTCGTGTAAGCACCACAAATATTGAAACTTTAGATCTACCCAACCACTCATGGAATGCTGTAAAACTTCAGAGTAAATGGCATCTCTGTGATCCTACTTGGGCTAGTGGTATTCCAAACCCTAAGACCAACAGATTCTATTTTCATTATAACGATGGCTTCTTTTTAGCAAACCCAAAGCTGTTTGCCGTAAATCATTTTCCTGTTGATAAACGTTGGTGGCTTTTAGATGATAATGATATTCCTACATTTGATACTTTTTTAAAAGCGCCTGTATTATATGGTAATGCATACAAAAATCTAGAGCTTCATAATGCTCCTCAGCAAATGCATCATACTATAAAGCCACATCAAAAAGTGGTGTTTAAGTATCAATTAAAAAACAACACAAAGCCAAAAAATGTAAAACTTGGTTTTGATAATGGTTATAGCACTTGGAAAGACCAACCCACTTCAGTTTCTATAAAGGATAAATCTCTAGAGTTAGAACATCAGTTTAATCAAACTGGCTTTTATGATGTGCATCTGTATATCGATGATGATTTGATATCAACTTACACTGTTGATGTTAAAAAATAGACTTTCGCTTCTATAATTTAACAATAATAAATTAGTGTTAAGCTTTTTCCTTTCAACTTCACTTTCATTAAATTCGTTATTTAGATACGATTAATAAGTGTCGTTAACACACAGAAAAGGCAAGAATGGATAAGAAGTTATTAATGGTAATAAATGAGCAGAAATCTGCTATTAAAGTACCTATGATTTTAAAAGAGGAATCTCAACGTTTTACCAAATTACTCTTTAAGGCTTTTTTTGATAGTGACACTAATACAGAAGAGGCATTTACTGTTTTAGAACCTCTATTTATATCTTTAAGAGATATTGCCTGCCCAAAAACCAAAGGTAAACCTTGCAAACGCTGGACTGACTTTCTAACTAATATTCCAGATTTGTATTGCAGTTTAAAAAAAGATGCTGAAGCTATTCTAAATAACGATCCTGCAGCAAAATCGCTTGAAGAAATCTATATGGCTTATCCTGGTTTTTTTGCTATTTCAATCTATAGAATGGCAAGAATTTTTCACAACTTAAAGCTTCCTATAATTCCGAGGTTAATGACTGAATATGCGCATCAAATAACAGGTATAGACATTCATCCTGGAGCAACCATAGGCAATTCTTTTTTTATAGATCATGGTACAGGTGTTGTCATTGGTGAAACCACAGAAATACACGATAATGTAAAGATA
>JASBSE010000073.1 GCA_030149115.1 Winogradskyella sp.
TACTTCTTTTCTGTCTCCATATTGCCTTGCAAAATTTAAAAACATAGTGTAGTGGTTGGCTTCGCTAATCATTAATTTTCTATAGAATTTAGCTAATTTTTTATCTTCAAGTTCTTCAGAAAGTAATCTAAAGCGTTCACAGCTTCGCGCTTCAATTAAAGCAGCGTATAATAATCTATGTACTAGTTGCGTGGTTCTACTACCACCTTTTGGGAAAAACTTTAATAATGCAAGTACATATTCATCTTTTCGATCTCTACCAAGATTCCAGCCACGCTCTAAGATAAGGTCATGCACCATTTTAAAATGACTCATTTCTTCCTCAACCAAATCAATCATTTCCTGAACTAGTTCTGTGTATTCTGGGAAACCTACAATTAAAGAAATGGCTGTACTCGCTGCCTTTTGCTCACAATAGGCGTGATCTGTAAGTATTTCTTCAATATTCTTTTCTACAATGTTTACCCATCTTGGGTCTGTTGGTAGTTTGAGACCTAACATAGTTTTAATGTTTTTCGGTTTGAATGAAATTTGATTTTCCTTTATCGTTAATCAGTATTTTATGATGAGATACCTTATCAGTTTCAGGTATAGCATACATAACATCTATAGCGACTGTATTGGTATAGCTTGGGTCGTCATCTACTTGTATTGCGTTTAAAATAGCAAGTTTGTCAAAGTTATAAAGGTCAGACCCTTTTAATAAATTAGCATTAAAGTTAAATGCTGTATTTGCTTTTTGTTTATCAAAGCTTTTATTGTAGATAATCTTGTTGTCCTTTTCAACTAAAATATCGAACTTAAAATTACGATAGTAGGTTTGATAATTAATGGTGTCTTTTATTTTAGTGAATAATACACTGTTGTCCATATCAGTGTAGGCCTTTATCTTTAATCGAAAGCCATTGCTTAGTGTAGTGTCAACTTGGCGTTCTGTATAGCTTTCAGGTTTATAAACATCTATTTGTACAGATACGGTTTTATTAAATTCTTCAATATCTTTTGCTAAAGCTTGATTTTTGGTAATGCGACCTTCACAACTTGTAAAAGCAAGAACTATAAATAAAAGTAAACCAAGTATATTTCTCATATGCTTATATATCTAATCCGAAAGCTTTCTTTAGTAATTCTATATTAGGATTCTTTTCTTTTAGCTTTTCATACTTTTCTCTCGGTGTAAAGGCGTATTTTTTAGCAACCTCTTCATTTACAGTTATCTCTAAGTGTAAATCATAGTTTAATAGCCTCTTGCGCAAATAGGCAAGAAGCGGAAATTGAGCACGCTCTAACTCAATTTTATTAGTATTATTAGAGTAGGTAAGGTGAATAGCAGTGTCCTTTAACTTTGGCTTGTCCATTTGAAGTATGGAAGCTAATATCTTTTCACCTTTTTTACTCATTGAAGAAGTATAGTCATTCCATGCTTCTGTTAATGCTTCCTGAGAGACTGGCTCTTTAGGAAGATCTTCTTCGTCTATTACAACATCTAACTGACGTATTTGATGCTCTTTCTTTTTTCTAATGCTTTTTAAAGATAAACCTGAAGTAGATTTTTTAGCATTATTAATTGAAATTTTTGGAACAGTAACTGGCTCGGAAACTGTGTTCACTGAATTATTTTGAACTTCTTGTTTCTCAATTTTTTCAGGTTGAGAAGAGGTTTGTGCTTCTTGTTTGTTTCTATTAACAGGAATTGGTGTAATACCTTTTGCCTGAAAATATGAAGGTGGAATTATGAAATGTCCATCATTTTTTTTTTCTCCATCAAAAGTGATAGAGGCTAATTGCATAAGTGTTAACTCAACAAGTAATCTTTGATTTTTACTTGTTTTGTATTTTAAATCGCAATCATTGGCTTGCTCAATGCCTTTAAGCAGAAAGGTATTAGAAGTTTTTCTAGATTGTTCAACATATTTCTGCTTAGTTTCTTCTCCAACTTCTAGTAAATCTATAGTAGCTTGGTTTTTACAAACCATTAGATCTCTAAAATGTGAAGCTAAACCAGCAATATAATGATGACCATCAAAACCTTTAGATAATATGGTGTTGAACTGAACCAATAAATCAGGAATCTTATTTTCTAATATTAAATCCGTA
>JASBSE010000500.1 GCA_030149115.1 Winogradskyella sp.
AATACGTATTTGTTTATTTAATGCTGCTTCTATAGATTTTGATAACATAACTCTATTTCTTTCTATAAAGGTAATAACTAATAACTTAAAACTTAGTTAATAGTTGGTGATATTGATTATTCAGATTTAATCTAATTTGGACTTGAATTTTGATTTTACGTCATAATTATTTCATATTTGTACCGCTAATGAGAACAACAATAGTACACAGAGCACCAAAATCACTGATGTGTCAGTGGGATTATCGTGGAAATAGTATTGAATTATTTCAACGAGAAAGGACGTTATGTATCTATTTTAGTCATCATTAACAGATGATTTAGACTTAAACCATTATTATAGATTACAAGCGTCCAAGAAATTGGACGCTTTTTTTATCTAGAAACAAAGCGATTGATAGAAAGAAACATAAAAACTGAAAAAAATATTGAAACGAATTGAAACAGGATTTTAAAAACTAAAATATAGGCTTTGAAGATTAAGCAATTGGGAGACAAACGTTTGCGAAAAACCTTCAAGTATCTGCATAAAGCGGACAGGATTTTCTTTGTTTAAATTAAAACATAAATAACTGATAATCAATAAATTAAATTTAAATTTTATTTGGAAGTTTCAAAAATTCAACTTTATATTTGCACCGCAGAATCAAACAAACAGATTCGCATTTAAAACAATAAAAACAAAAACAAGAAGCCATGCTAAAGCATTGTATAGCAATTCAAAATTTTAACCAACCAACAAGCATGGTTGAACGTGACCTCGAGTCATATAAAAAATGGCTTCGGTATATTTCTGAAATATCTGCTTATAAATAGGCAGATCATCTTCCAGAAAAAAATCCGAAGCAATAAAACTGTTTCGGATTTTTTTATGTCTCAACATTAAGATTTAATCAAATACAAACAGTTTTAAACGCATCATTTTAAACGATGCATTTAAGACAGTATTAACTATTGAATAAAGAGAAAAATGGGAAATATATTACAGAACATACACTTGTTTAGAGCAATTGAAGCTTACCCTTGGGAATTAGAAAAAGCAGTAGAAGCATTAAACTACGCTTTGTCTTACGACCCAGAAAATGCTAAAGCGTTGCACTTAATGGCAAAAGTATATGCAGAACAATTGGGTGATTATGAAACAGCTAAGACATATTACGAAAGTGCCTTGGCGAGCAGATTGGATTTAACAGATATTTATCCAGGCTACATACGGTTATTAACCAATAACGAGGACTTTGAAGAAGCTCAAAAAGTTATTGATTTTGCCAAGACTATAAAAGGTATAGATAAGGCTGGTATAGCATTAGCACAAGGCCAATTGTTTGAGAGTATGACTCAGTTTGAAGACGCAGAACGCGCTTTAAAAGAAGCAAAGCAATTAGCATTGAATGATGATTTTATAAGTTTTGTTGAAAATGTGTTGTCTCGTGTAAAAAAGAAAAGAAAAGCACAGGCAAACGAAAACAGAATATTAGAAAATCAGGCCAAAAAGGAGACTGAAGCACAACCAAAAAGTTGGTTTCAGAATCGGTTGAATAATTTATTGTAATAAAAAAGAAAGGAGAATAAACAAATCGGCAGGCCTTGGTTTTGCCGATTTTAAAGACAAGATGGCTGAATGGATAAGGTAACAGACTGCAAATCTGTTTTTTATGAGTTCGAATCTCATTCTTGTCTCAAATTTGGGAATTCGTCAGCGTTGGAGAGCTGGGACTGTCTGTAAAACAGTTGTATTGTACTAAGAAAGTTCGAATCTTTCAATTCCCACAATTAGTATCGTAGTTCAATGGTAGAGCGCTCGGTTGTCTCCCGAGAAGTTGCGAGTTCGAGTCTCGTCGATACTGCAAAACAATGCTCCGTTGGTCAAATGGTTTAAGACGCCACACTTTCTATGTGGAATTAAGGGTTCAATTCCCTTACGGAGTACGAATTGAGATATAGCTTAATTGGCAGAATATCGCTCTCATAGGGCGAAAAGTTTAGGTTCGAAATGCATAGCATTCATAAGTACCTATTTATAAAAATAGATACATAACGAACTAATCCTAATATCTCAACAATTTGCAGGAATGGCGAAATGGTAAACGCACTCGATTTAGAATCGAGAGACTGGGAGTTCGAATCTCTCTTCCTGTACAAAAACTCCACTAGCCCAAATGGAAGAGGCAAAGGTTTTAAGCACCTTTAAGTCCAAGTTCGAGTCTTGGGTGGAGTACAATAAGCTTATGGTGTAATGGATAGCATTCAAAGCTACGGACTTTGAGGTATGGGTTCGAATCCTATTGAGCTTACAATATTAACCTGTGGTGTAATGGCAGCATTCAAGACTTTGA